>NZ_MJYA01000036.1:0-2511 GCF_001763075.1 Campylobacter sp. BCW_4321
TTTATAGGCGTATTTTACTAGAATTTGTAGAATATTCTTTAGAATATCAAGATGAAATGCAAATAAACGATATAAAAACGACTTTTTTAGTCAATTTTCTTAATTATTTAGAAAATAATTCAAAAAATGGCAATAAACTATCAAAAAAACAAAAATAACTTATTTGAGAGTATTAACTAGCTTTTTTTATAAGCGATAATAATGATGATTTGTTTATTTTTTCCTTTGATATGAAGAAAATTAGATTTAGAACAGAAAAATCAGAAGAAAAATTAAATTATCTTAATGAAAATGAAATTATAAGGCTAAATAATGTTTTAGAGAAAGAAAAAGCAAAAAAAGAAGTTTATAATAGTTTTAGAAACTCTTTACTGATAAAACTTATGCTTTATGGAGGACTTAGAATTTCTGAAGCTTTAAATGTAAAACTTTGTGATTTTGAAGAGGTTGATGATGAAATATTAAAAATATCCATAATAGGCAAGGGTGGTAAAGAACAATTTGCATTTATTAAAAAAGAAGTAGATGATGAGCTTGAATATTTTAAAGAAAATATCCAAGATCATGATTACATAATGCAAACTAGCATAGGAAAACATTTAAATAGAAGCAATGCTTTTTTGATTGTAAATAATATTTACGCTAAAGCTTTGATCAGCAAAAAAGGACTTCATTTGCTTAGACACACTTTAGCCATGAGATTAACAGCCAAAGGAACAAACCTTGTGGAATTCTAAGACATGCAAAACTAAATACTACTGCTATATATGCCAAAGCAACAAATGATACAATAAAAGCTGCGTTATTGAATAATTAATTTTTCTAAAATTGAGTATTT
Organism: Campylobacter sp. BCW_4321; assembly: GCF_001763075.1. Classification (NCBI taxonomy): domain Bacteria; kingdom Pseudomonadati; phylum Campylobacterota; class Epsilonproteobacteria; order Campylobacterales; family Campylobacteraceae; genus Campylobacter; species Campylobacter sp. BCW_4321. The sequence continues at coordinate 839 of NZ_MJYA01000036.1, forward strand.
GCATAGACTTCTTTTTGAAGTCTATGCTGTGAATCTTTCTAATAAAAGTTTAGGTTCTCCGCCAAGTATTTTGATGAAATTTGCAATTCTTGATTGTATTATTTCTACGGAATACATACCTCCTAAACCGCCTAAAGCATAAAATAATTCTTCGAAAATGTCTTCTTTGTTAAATTCAAGTTCTTCTATGTCAATAAGATCAGGAGTTCGGCTACATTTTTGTAAATTTTGATATATTTTGACTAAAATCTTGATTTTTTGTAGATTACTTTCAGCCTCTAAATAAGAATTTAAGTGTATTATTAGGGTTTTTATGAGTTTTTCTCTATTTTCTTTATTTTCAAGAAACTCAAGAGGACTGTGATTTATAGTTAAAATAACCAAAAGAATATACTTGAAAAATTAATAATACAAAAAACATATACTTTTTAAAAAAATAAAATTTTTCAAATATAGAAATTCAATAGAAGGAGAGAAGCTTAGTTAAAAGTTTGTTTGGTAAGTCAAAGGGAAAATTATAGCCCCCTTTAAAAAAGGGAAAAACAAGTGTTAATAACACTTGACTATAATTATACAAAGTAGTATAATTATTACTATAATTTTGTTTAACATTCTGTATCACCTCCTTTTTGGGCGTGATTGAATGCTAAAGGGGTTGCCGCCCCTTTGGCATTAACCCTTATGCAATTATACCAAAAACAAACTCTTTAACTTCTTAAAACAGTCCATGAAAAGATTTTACTTGTTATTCTTTAGCACTTTGTTTTTTGCACCTTCATTTTTATTTGGTGCAAATATTGAAAATATAAAAAAATATAGAAATTCAATAGAAGGAGAGAAGCTTAGTTAAAAGTTTGTTTGATACCGCAAGTAACCCACTCCAGTTGCCCCAAAAATTGAGCTTGGTTAATATGCCTTGACTATAAATAAACAAAGCAGTATAATAACCACTAGAATGAGTTTTATGTACCTCCTTTCAGGGGTTTCACAATTTAGCCGTAGGGGGTCAGCCTGCGGCTTAAACCCTTAATGTAATTTACCAAACAAACTCTTTAACTTCTGAAACAATTTATGAAAGATTTTTGTATAAGTTTTAATATTTTATATGAAAATTTAGGTGTAAGCTATAAACAAGAAGCCTTTCGAGCTAGCTAAGAATACTTGGCTTTAGTTAGGAACCTCCTACTTCTAAGCGTTAGCGAAAGTAGGAGTAATTCACAGTTTTCATTGTTTTAAAATTTTTCTTTTCGTTATTAATAGATAATTTTGATATATCATATCTATCCCAAAAGATAAGCTCTAAAGGTTGTTGTAAAAAATGATAAGCTAAGCTTATAAAAATAATCAAAGCTATAAGCACACCACAAGGTATATAAAATCTTTTAAGTTTGTAGAAGGGTTTATTCATTGTTTATCCTTTATTACTCTGCTTTAAGCTCTCCACCTTTAACCACAAGTCCATTAGAGTCTATAGTTACTTCAACTCCACCTGCTTTAATGATAACACAATCAGGTTTTGCATTAATAATTGTTTCTCCTACCTGTATAGTCGCCTCGCTATCGGCTTTTAACTCATGAATAGTTTTTGCATAAGTTGTGATATTATCAGCTACCATGCTTGTATTTTTATCACTTTCAAATCCTATGGATTCATTACTTGTAAAAAGAATATT
>NZ_MJYA01000037.1:0-2298 GCF_001763075.1 Campylobacter sp. BCW_4321
TAATCTACAAAAAATCAAGATTTTAGTCAAAATATATCAAAATTTACAAAAATGTAGCCGAACTCCTGATCTTATTGACATAGAAGAACTTGAATTTAACAAAGAAGACATTTTCGAAGAATTATTTTATGCTTTAGGCGGTTTAGGAGGTATGTATTCCGTAGAAATAATACAATCAAGAATTGCAAATTTCATCAAAATACTTGGCGGAGAACCTAAACTTTTATTAGAAAGATTCACAGCATAGACTTCAAAAAGAAGTCTATGCAAATACTCAATTTTAGAAAAATTAATTATTCAATAACGCAGCTTTTATTGTATCATTTGTTGCTTTGGCATATATAGCAGTAGTATTTAGTTTTGCATGTCTTAGAATTCCACAAGGTTTGTTCCTTTGGCTGTTAATCTCATGGCTAAAGTGTGTCTAAGCAAATGAAGTCCTTTTTTGCTGATCAAAGCTTTAGCGTAAATATTATTTACAATCAAAAAAGCATTGCTTCTATTTAAATGTTTTCCTATGCTAGTTTGCATTATGTAATCATGATCTTGGATATTTTCTTTAAAATATTCAAGCTCATCATCTACTTCTTTTTTAATAAATGCAAATTGTTCTTTACCACCCTTGCCTATTATGGATATTTTTAATATTTCATCATCAACCTCTTCAAAATCACAAAGTTTTACATTTAAAGCTTCAGAAATTCTAAGTCCTCCATAAAGCATAAGTTTTATCAGTAAAGAGTTTCTAAAACTATTATAAACTTCTTTTTTTGCTTTTTCTTTCTCTAAAACATTATTTAGCCTTATAATTTCATTTTCATTAAGATAATTTAATTTTTCTTCTGATTTTTCTGTTCTAAATCTAATTTTCTTCATATCAAAGGAAAAAATAAACAAATCATCATTATTATCGCTTATAAAAAAAGCTAGTTAATACTCTCAAATAAGTTATTTTTGTTTTTTTGATAGTTTATTGCCATTTTTTGAATTATTTTCTAAATAATTAAGAAAATTGACTAAAAAAGTCGTTTTTATATCGTTTATTTGCATTTCATCTTGATATTCTAAAGAATATTCTACAAATTCTAGTAAAATACGCCTATAAAGTAAAAAAGTATTATTTGAATAGGATAATGCTTGAATATGTTTCAAATAAGCTTCTATCCAACGCTCTAAATCTTCGCTTATTGTAGTATTTTTAAGTTTCATTTTATTTATATCCTTTTTTTATAACATAATTGAATATTATGTTATATTTATTTGCTTGTGTTAATATCAAAATATATATTTTAATAGGCTTATTTTGATATAAGATTATGTTATATATTTTAAATTATACCATAAAAATATTTATATTTTTGCATTATTTGTCTATTTATACAATTTTTTATTAAAATTATGGTATAATTTATATATTTTAACAAATAAAGGATAAAAATGGAAAAAAATACAATAAATAATGAAAATATTCAAAAAAATGAAATATTAATTCCAAAAAGAGTTTTATTTGATGAAAAAACATTAAAAATGATAGAAATGATGATTCCTACTTACAAAGATGAAATTTCTAATACAAATAAAGAAAATGAGAAAATTAATCAAATGATTAAGCTTGCTATAGAAAAAATGTTTAAAAATGATTTTTTGAATAAAATAAATAATTTTTAATTAGGTTTTTTTATGAATAATGTTTTGTTGCACAGAATAACTGAGAAAGGAAACATTCGCTATTATAGCATAGAAATTATTGCCACTCTATTTGAGGAATATATGGTTGAGAGAGTTTACGGAAATGTGCGTTTTAAAAGTTGCACAGGAAGAAAAAATAATGTATTTCCAAGTTTTAATGAGGCACAAATTTTTTTGAGAAGTTAAAGAAACAAAAAATGAAAAAAGGGTATGCGTAAGTTTTTGCTCAAAAAATAAGAAAAAAACATTGATAAAATAGGCTTTTGAGATAAGCTTTTAGCTAAACTCTCAAAAACAGGTAAAAAATCCTTATCAAATCCGCTAATTTCAATTTTTATAGCCATTTATATCCTTTCTTATATAATTTTTATTTTTATTATACCATAAAGGGTTTTGTTGTAAAATTGGAAAAAACTTTTTTTATATATAAAATTACATAAATAAGACAATCAAAATACAATATAAAAGATTAAAGAATAGTAAAAACGGTTTTTTAAAAAAACTAATATAAATATATGGCTAATTATATAATTAATCCTCCTCTAAGCCATCATTAATTCCTGCTTCTGCAAGTTCAAGCTGTTCTTTTTGATACACTTTATCATCTTT
>NZ_MJYA01000038.1:0-3809 GCF_001763075.1 Campylobacter sp. BCW_4321
CTAGATCCTGAATTTCACACAGGGGAGAAATCTACTTTGCTTGAATTTAAAGATTGGCAAAGTATTTATTTAAAAGATCCTATCAAAGGAAGCATAGCTCCTTGGACTAAAGCAGAAAAAGCTTATTATAAATCTTTAAAAACTAAAAAAGAAAGATATAAATATTTAGTTATAAGAAGTGGTATAAGAAGTGTTGTTATAGATATACCTTATGAAGCTATAGGAGCTGTAGATGAAAAAGGAAATGTAGATCCTAAATATGAAAAATTATATAGAATAGTAGATGATAATAAACATAATCTAAGATCAAGTTTATTTCATAATGAATGGGGTATGGCAGCAGGAATATTAGGTGATTATAAATACCTAGCTAATGATATGTCTCAAAATGGTTTTAATGCAAGATTTATCCAAGCTACTATACTTTATATACAATTAAGTGGAGGAAGTAGTATATTAGATAAACCTAATTTATTAGGTGCTATTTATGGTTATGCAGATATTGCTGTAGGAAGTGGTTTAGTAGGAGTGCATAAAAATCCTTTAAGAGAACAAGAGATTAAAACCTTAGCTAAGACTTTAAAACCTGATGAATTTGGTATGCTTCCTTTTATAGATGAGATTATGGGAGTAGATTGGGTGATTGATTATAATAAATATAGAATTGCTCGTGATGAATTTGGAAGTATGTATAAAGCCTTAAGAAGTGATATAGTTGAGGGCAAAATAAAAGATCCAAGGGATATAGATTCTACTTATGAAAGCAGAAGAGAATTTGATCATCATAGGGGAGGGTATTATAATGGCATGGTAAATGCTTATGGTTATGATATTCCAAATGATCGGAGTGAAGAAAGTGCACAATTAAGAATAGATTCTATGATATTAACTGCCAAATTAGCAGCCCTAACTCCTCCTCAAGGCTATCCTAATGCCCCTTATTATTTTACCCCTGAAAATCTAGAATGGTATTATAAAAGACATAAGCTTGATAGACTTCTTGATCCAAGAATCCCTGCTATTTATAGATATAATTTTCCGCAAGAACTTCGAGCTAAAATACTAGCTTATGCTAAAGAGCATAATATAAAAGAGTAAACCACAAAAGAAAGGAAAAACAATGCAAAAAATACTTCAAATCGATTTAGAAAAAAGAAAAGCTTTAGAGAATTTCAAAAATCTAGCTTTATTAGGATTAGGTGGAACAATGCTTTTAAATTTAAAAGAACAAGCTTTGGATTTTACTCAAGAATTAACTTATATAAATACTTATGATAAGTATTTAAATTTAAAGCTTGATTCTTTTTATATCCCTTCTACACTTTTATCTTTGCTTCAATTAACTCAAAAAAGCAAAGAAGCTTTTTATATCAATGTTTTAATCAATAGCGATACACATTATAAAAATCCTTTATTACAATATGCTATTACCCAAAAACAAGAACAAGAAAATATCGTTTATGCTTTAAAAAATAATGAAAATATTAATGCTTCTTTTGCAAATCTTAATGCTTTAAAATTAGCCTTAGAAGAAAAGAATTTTTATCTTAATTTTATAGATTTAAACAGCAAAGAAAGTCTTTTAAGTTTTTATAATCAAATAATAAGCAATAATCATTTTAGAAATTATTTTTATTTTAAAGATAATCAATTTTTTATTAAAAAAGATATAAAAAATAAAATTTTATTTCATAGTATTCACTCTTCTTCTATTATAAGTAATTATCTTAGATTGTTAAATGATTTTAATACTTTAAGCAAGATAGAACTCATAAATATATTAGAAAGTTTAAGTTTATACAATCTTTCAACTTTAATACAAACTATGCAAACTATACAATCAAAAAATGAATATAACTCAAAAGACTTTGATAAAGATAGTATCTTTTTATCTAATATGATTATGAATGTGAGATTGAAGTAAAAAGATAGTAGATTTGGTAAATTTAAATCTTGTTAAGTTTATTATTTAGTTCAAATAAAAAATATAAAAAAATATAGAAATTCAATAGAAGAAGAGAAGCTTAGTTAAAAGTTTGTTTGGTTAAGCCAAAGGGATTGTTCTAAACCCTGCAAAAGCAGGGGATACTCAAGAAGCCTTGACATAGCAAAGCATTAAGAGTATAATTATTAGAACAATGTTTAGCAATTTAATCACCGCCTTTCTAGGTTATGATTAATGCCAAAGGTAGCCGCCTTTGGCATCTACCTTTTATAATTATACCAAACAAACTCTTTAACTTCTTAAAACAGTCCATGAAAAGATTTTACTTTTTATTCTTTAGCACTTTGTTTTTTGCACCTTCATTTTTATTTGGTGCAACTGAAATAGCTAATAGCAATTTAATTTATACTTGGGGTTATGGCGATGTGATGAATGAAATCATGCAAGCTGTTAAAGGTATAACCACTGAAACAAGTTATATCGTTAATGCAGCCTTAGCTATCTCATTATTGCTTTTTAGTATCAAAAAAGCAATGGATGGACAAACAAATCCTGTGTTTGAATTTGGAAAAATGTTTATACTTTTTGCTGTAGTGTGGCAGATGTTTTTAAGGGCGCCAAATGACAATAATCACCGCTTCATGATTCACGATGAAGTAACAAGTAAAGATTATGTCATTTCTCAAATTCCTATAGGCATAGGAAAAAGCTTTGCATTAATGACACAATTTGAGAAGGTTATCCTAGAAGCTATGGAAAAACATTTTTCAACTCCACAATCTACAAATTTCTCTAACGCAGGTTTAGGTTTTTCACTTCAAGTGATGAGTACTTTACCAAGCGTAAAGCTTTCGGCTATTGATGCAACTTTGCAAAAAAATATTGATTTTTATTTTAGAAACTGCGTTTCAGTAGGTATCTTGCTTAATCAACAAGGTAGAAATCTTTTTCAAAACTCTGATAATTTAATGCAAGATCTTTTCACAAACATAGGCAATGGCTCTCAGCTTACTCCTTTGTTTAAAAATAACAATAATGTTGAAGAACAAAGTGTTGTGCCTTGTTCTGATGCAGGTCCTCAAATCGTTGAAATGATTCAAAACGATACAGATGAAGCTATGAAGATTCATGCTGCTTTGCTTGGTATGGTAGATGATATGACAAATTATGAGCAAAAGTTCTTAGGCGCTGCACAAATCTATAACGAACAAGCTGTAAGTGCTAGATCTTATTTACAGCAATCCATGATAATGCTTGCTTCTCAAGATGCAATCATTAATACCGCTAAATCAGTAGGATTAAATCCTGCTTCTGTGGCTGCAAATACTGCTTATGCGGATCAGCAATTTTATGCAAGTATGCAAGCACAAGGACACATGGCGCAAACTTATTTGCCTTTAGCTAAAGCTTATTTAACAGCTATTATCATAGGTTTATCTTGGCTTGTTGCTTTGCTTTCTATTGTATTTGGCTCTTACGCACATATTAAGATGTTTTTTACTCTATGTATTTGGATAGTGCTTTGGACTCCTATTCTTTGTATTATTAACTATCTAAATGATTATAATCTTATGAAAGTTGCACAAGTAATAACAGGTGGAAAAGCAGCTTTAAGCTTAGGAGATAATATGCTTATATTCAAAGAAGTAGCAAGTAGATCAAATTTCATGAATTATCTTGTAATGAGTACTCCTGTTTTAGCTTATGCTATAGCTAAAGCAAGTGAGCAAGGATTTATAACTTTTGCTTCTGGATTATCTCAAGCTCTAACAGGTGCTTCAAGAGCTGCTGGAAGCTTTGCAAATCAGCAAGCCTTATCTACACAAACTAGCATTGCTGCTCCTAGAGGAGATGAAGTTTGGGC
>NZ_MJYA01000039.1:0-1995 GCF_001763075.1 Campylobacter sp. BCW_4321
TTTAGCATAAGCTAGTATTTTAGCTCGAAGTTCTTGCGGAAAATTATATCTATAAATAGCAGGGATTCTTGGATCAAGAAGTCTATCAAGCTTATGTCTTTTATAATACCATTCTAGATTTTCAGGGGTAAAATAATAAGGGGCATTAGGATAGCCTTGAGGAGGAGTTAGGGCTGCTAATTTGGCAGTTAATATCATAGAATCTATTCTTAATTGTGCACTTTCTTCACTCCGATCATTTGGAATATCATAACCATAAGCATTTACCATGCCATTATAATACCCTCCCCTATGATGATCAAATTCTCTTCTGCTTTCATAAGTAGAATCTATATCCCTTGGATCTTTTATTTTGCCCTCAACTATATCACTTCTTAAGGCTTTATACATACTTCCAAATTCATCACGAGCAATTCTATATTTATTATAATCAATCACCCAATCTACTCCCATAATCTCATCTATAAAAGGAAGCATACCAAATTCATCAGGTTTTAAAGTCTTAGCTAAGGTTTTAATCTCTTGTTCTCTTAAAGGATTTTTATGCACTCCTACTAAACCACTTCCTACAGCAATATCTGCATAACCATAAATAGCACCTAATAAATTAGGTTTATCTAATATACTACTTCCTCCACTTAATTGTATATAAAGTATAGTAGCTTGGATAAATCTTGCATTAAAACCATTTTGAGACATATCATTAGCTAGGTATTTATAATCACCTAATATTCCTGCTGCCATACCCCATTCATTATGAAATAAACTTGATCTTAGATTATGTTTATTATCATCTACTATTCTATATAATTTTTCATATTTAGGATCTACATTTCCTTTTTCATCTACAGCTCCTATAGCTTCATAAGGTATATCTATAACAACACTTCTTATACCACTTCTTATAACTAAATATTTATATCTTTCTTTTTTAGTTTTTAAAGATTTATAATAAGCTTTTTCTGCTTTAGTCCAAGGAGCTATGCTTCCTTTGATAGGATCTTTTAAATAAATACTTTGCCAATCTTTAAATTCAAGCAAAGTAGATTTCTCCCCTGTGTGAAATTCAGGATCTAGATACCTAGGTTGATAATTAATATAAGGAGAAGTTCTTAATATACGATCAGCTTCAAACAAAGCTTTAGAATATTCTTGGGTGTATTTGCCTACCTTAGCTCCCCCATCATATAATAAAATTTTATTCGTTTTTTTTCTACATCTAATATACCACCATTAGGTGTATAAATCTCGTAAGTTTCACTCATTTTTATCCTTTCATCCTATATATAAACCATCTTCCATGATTATAGTTGTAGCTAGTCTGCCTATGAAATTAGGCGGAGTTTTTGTTTCTGATGTGATGTCAGCATTTGCACTTGCTTTGCTAGTGTTATTTTCTCTTTTGCCTATAGCTTTCAAGCTTTCTTTATTTCCATTTATCCCCATATACATAGCCTTAAGATTGTTTTGTCCTATGATATTGAGTTTTTCTAGTAATCTTCTGGTTTTATTTTTATCTTCTATATATCTTCCTGTTTTATCTTTACTTGTATTGTAAATTCCATTAGCAAAATCTTGTAAAATTTGTAAAGCTTCATTGTAAGCATGAATAGGACTATCTTCATCCTTTTTAAAAGCACTAATTTGCTTTTCTTTATTTCTAAACTCTTTAAACAAAGGATGATTACAAGGAAGTTGATATATAGTGCATTTTTTAAGTTCTAAAGATTTTAACTCTTTAAAATAAAAAGTATAATCATCTATAATATATTTTTGTTCTTTTATATCCTCTAAAGCAGTTGCATTTCTTTTCTCATCAATAATCAAATAAGACAAAAGTCTTTTTAAAAGAAATTCTTTATTTTCTTCAAGCTTTTGATCTATTTCATAATGAAAGGAAAAATGAGTGTCAAAAACTCCTGTGCAAAGATCTATGCCATAAAAAATTTTCTTTAAATCAAAGCTAATGAATTTCGAATTGATTGCAAAAGGATA
>NZ_MJYA01000040.1:0-1061 GCF_001763075.1 Campylobacter sp. BCW_4321
AAAGATGATAAAGTGTATCAAAAAGAACAGCTTGAACTTGCAGAAGCAGGAATTAATGATGGCTTAGAGGAGGATTAATTATATAATTAGCCATATATTTATATTAGTTTTTTTAAAAAACCGTTTTTACTATTCTTTAATCTTTTATATTGTATTTTGATTGTCTTATTTATGTAATTTTATATATAAAAAAAGTTTTTTCCAATTTTACAACAAAACCCTTTATGGTATAATAAAAATAAAAATTATATAAGAAAGGATATAAATGGCTATAAAAATTGAAATTAGCGGATTTGATAAGGATTTTTTACCTGTTTTTGAGAGTTTAGCTAAAAGCCTAAAAGCTACTTATTGTTTGTTAGAATGTGATACTCCAGAAGAGAAAAAACAAAGTTCCATGAAAAAGGCTTTAGAAGAAATGAAAAATGGAGAGCATGAAACTTTTAAAAACTTTGATGAGTATAAAAAGGCTATGCGTGAAATATGAAATTAGAGTTTTAAAAGAATACAAGAAAAACTATAAGAAGCTAACGCTAAAAGAAAAAGACTTAGTAGATGAAATAGTCTATCGCTTATCTAACAATGAAACTCTTGAAAGAAAATACAAAGATCATAAACTAAAAGGTGAATTTAAAGAGCTTAGAGAGTGTCATGTAAAACCTGATTTGCTCTTAATTTATCAAAAACAAGATGATAAACTTATTTTAACATGTATTAATATAGGTTCTCATAGCGAGTTGTTTTAATAATTGAAGTTAAATTAATCAAGTTTATAAAAATCCATAACTACATATTAAGTCATTTATATCATAATAGAAAGAAAAAAGAAAAACACTATGAAAAAATTATCCCAAGAAGAAATACAAAAAGCTATGAGAGAATGTGTAGTAAGTTCTTATACTTATGATCCAGTTAATCCTAATGGTTATTTCTCAAGATTTATTCGATGTTTTAAATGAAGATTTTACCAAAGAATATGAATTCATAGATAGTCCTACTTTAGATGATATGGTAAAACACAAACAAAGTGATGAAGTTTTTAAAGTGTTTTATAAAAAAGA
>NZ_MJYA01000041.1:0-1505 GCF_001763075.1 Campylobacter sp. BCW_4321
AGTGTCTAATTTACCCGTATCTTTATCTGTAGTAACAAGCCAATCTTCTATGACTATGCTACCAGATCCGCTGTTAACTAAATGATTACCACTATTATCTTTATCTATGGTTCCTTGGTTATTAACAAAGATGGTTCCACTACCTTCATTTTTAATACCACTTGTAATAGTCGCATCAGAATCATTTTTTAAACTTAAATTATTATTACTTCTATTGAAGATATTACCATAAATAATTCCATTGTCAGTATTTAAAATACCACTTCCTTTTGCAGAAGCAATAAGACCTCCATTTTCAATAGTGATACCATATTCTTGTTTTTCTTGTCCTTCTTTTCCTATGGTTCCAGTATTTATAATACCCCCATTACCACCTTGGATAGTTCCAGATACATTGATGCTAGTATTTACTTGCTTACCGCCACCTATATAAATACCTGCATTACCACCTTCTAATCTACCCCCTGCTTTAACTTCAATGCCTTCACCCTCAATACCATTTTTACTTCCATCTATATGGATTGCATCATTGCCTGCTTTAATAACACCACCACTTTCTATAGTGATTTTACCAATATTAACGGGCTTTTTATTTGTATCAAATGCATAAAAAGTTATACCATTGTTGCCTGCTTCTATAGTTCCTTTATTTGTAAGGGTTTCTATCTTGTTGCCATCACCTATGAAGATAGCATTGCCGTTTTGATTTTTAATTAGGCCTGTGTTTTCAAAATTTTTAATAGTGGAGCTTGAAGTTCCCCAACTTTGAATGAATACTGCTCCTGATAATTGTTTGGCTCCAGATGTTCCTTCTATAGTGCCACTGTTTTTAAAATTATCTATAGTAGTACTTGATATATTTATACCTACTCTTCCCGAAAGAATGCCTGAGTTATCAAAATTTTTTATAGTAGAAGCTTGAAGATTAACCCCAGAGCTCGCAAATGCAGCCCCATTAGGTCCTCCTGGATCTTTTCTTCCATCACCTTTTAAGATTCCGTTTTTGCTATTGATAAATGTTTGGATTGTAGAATTGCCAATATATATTGCTTGTGTATCCCAGTTTTTTACATCTTGATTGCTGGTTTGAATAGTGCCACTATTATTAAGAGTTTGTACACTTGAATTATTTATGCTTATACCTCTATGTCCTTCGCTTTTAATGTTTCCATTATTGGTAATGGTTTTAACATCGGTATAATTAAACTGAACAGCTTCTTTATTTGTTGAAGTTGTTATAACTCCAGTATTGTTAAAATTATTAATCGTGGATTTATTATTAGCACCGCCTTCGAAAAAAACTCCTTTATCGCTTGAAGCTATAGTTCCACTGTTATCAAACTGATCCACAGTGAGAGTTCCCTGACCTCCCCAAACTCCCATATAAATTTGACCATTAACTTGACCTGTATTTTCAAAGGTGTTAACAGTGATGGTTCCTGCAAAACCTTGATCATGTTCTACAGCTACCTTACCGTTAATAGTTCCTTTATTGGTAAGATTAG
>NZ_MJYA01000042.1:0-1717 GCF_001763075.1 Campylobacter sp. BCW_4321
AGTGTCTAATTTACCCGTATCTTTATCTGTAGTAACAAGCCAATCTTCTATGACTATGCTACCAGATCCGCTGTTAACTAAATGATTACCACTATTATCTTTATCTATGGTTCCTTGGTTATTAACAAAGATGGTTCCACTACCTTCATTTTTAATACCACTTGTAATAGTCGCATCAGAATCATTTTTTAAACTTAAATTATTATTACTTCTATTGAAGATATTACCATAAATAATTCCATTGTCAGTATTTAAAATACCACTTCCTTTTGCAGAAGCAATAAGACCTCCATTTTCAATAGTGATACCATATTCTTGTTTTTCTTGTCCTTCTTTTCCTATGGTTCCAGTATTTATAATACCCCCATTACCACCTTGGATAGTTCCAGATACATTGATGCTAGTATTTACTTGCTTACCGCCACCTATATAAATACCTGCATTACCACCTTCTAATCTACCCCCTGCTTTAACTTCAATGCCTTCACCCTCAATACCATTTTTACTTCCATCTATATGGATTGCATCATTGCCTGCTTTAATAACACCACCACTTTCTATAGTGATTTTACCAATATTAACGGGCTTTTTATTTGTATCAAATGCATAAAAAGTTATACCATTGTTGCCTGCTTCTATAGTTCCTTTATTTGTAAGGGTTTCTATCTTGTTGCCATCACCTATGAAGATACCATTAGCGTTTTGATTTTTGATTAGGCCTGTGTTTTCAAAATTTTTAATAGTGGAGCCGCTACTATAAACACTTTGTATATTTATAGCTCCTGCTAATTTATTGGCTCCAGATGTTCCTTCTATAGTGCCACTGTTTTTAAAATCATCTATGATGCCATTTGACAAATTTACACCTACTTTACCTGAAATGAAACCCGAATTGTCAAAAGTTTTTATAGTAGAGCTATAAAGATTAACCCCAGAACTCGCATATAAACCAGCGAATGATTCATTTGGTTCTGCTGTTCCACTAGTTTTTATAGTTTTAGTATTTTTAAAATTTTCTATAGTAGCACTGGAGAGGTTTACACCACTTCCACCACCGCTGTTTATTGAACCGTTATTAGTGAAAGTTTGTACATTAGTATGAGTAAACCGGACAGCTTCTTTATTTGTTGAACTTATAACTCCAGTATTGTTAAAATTATTAATCGTAGATTTGTTATTAGCAAGGCCTTGGAAAAAAACTCCTTGATCATTGTTGGAAGCTGTTATAGTTCCACTATTTTCAAATTTATCCACAGTGAGAGTTCCCTGACCTCCCCAAATTCCCATGTAAATTTGACCATTAACTTGACCTGTATTTTCAAAGGTATTGACAGTAATGGTTCCTGTAAAATCTTTATCATGTTCTACAGCTACCTTACCGTTAATAGTTCCTTTATTGGTAAGATTGGTAAGAGTAAGAGTGTTGTTACCACTAGCATGGGCATAGATGATTTTATCGTTATTACCTATACTACCTAAAGTTCCACCTGATTGAATTATTATGGTATGCGGACCTGAATCAGAAATGTTGATTGTGTTAGTTTCTGAACCACTTACAGTCGTATTAATCCTAGCTTGAGGAGCATAAACACTTGCTGAACTAGCTTTAGTATTTTTACTTATTTCATCATAAGTTTTTATTTCAGGAGTAGGCGCAGCATTTGCACAACTAGCTAAGAAAGAAATAGCAGCTAAAGATAAAACTATCTTTTTAGAA
>NZ_MJYA01000043.1:0-2039 GCF_001763075.1 Campylobacter sp. BCW_4321
GTTGCACCTGATATGGAGGCATTAAGATTAAAATCTGTAGTAAGCTTTCCTGTTATTGGATCATAGATTAAATCAATTTCCCCGCTACCATTGGTTCCTATATTGCCAATATTATCTGGTTTTACCCCTGAGATGATATCATTTATATCTCCTATTCCATCTAGATCAGCATTGCCTTGATCAACGGTTATATTATCTACTTTTACATTATCTTTACCATCTCCACCTACAATCACAGTGTCTAATTTACCTGTATCTTTATCTGTAGAAACAACCCAATCTTCTATGATGATGCTACCATTACCATTATTGGTTACGTGATTGCCGTTATCACCTTTATTTATGGTTCCTTGGTTGTCAATAGTTATAGTTCCACCACCATTATTGGTAATACCTCCACCTATAGTAGCACTTTCTCCATTAGAAATTTCAAGTTTATTATCACTATTGTTAGTGATAGAACCACTTATACCTGTATCAGAAGTAGAGGTGTTAGTGATGGAATCAAGTTTACCACCATTTTCTACTACTATATTTCCTGAGATAGAACCATTGTCTGTATTGGTAATACCACCTTCAACTGAGCCCCCATTCTCTACTTTGATTTCACCGTTGATAGAGCCATTGCCTTGATTGACTATGCCAGAGCCTCCATTTGAAGAGCTAACACTACCTCCTGAGATGATAATGCCACCTTTTTTATCATCGCTATTACCTATGATACCTTCATTGACTATACCTGCAACTCCACCACTTACTTCACCTGAGATGGTGATTTGGGTATTGATTTCTTTACCGTCTCCTATATAAATTCCAGCGTTACCACCATTTACAACAGCATCTTGTTTAACTTCAATTCCACCGACTACTATAGGTTTAGAATTTATATGTTCTATATTAATACCATTGTTTCCAGCCTGAATGCTACTGCCACTTTCTAAAATGATGCTACCTAGATCTATTTTACTGTCACGGTTCCAAGTATAATCAGCCAAACTTATACCATCTAAATTTGCTTTTATAGAGCCTTTGTTAACAAGGGTTTCTATTTTACTACCACCACTTACTATTATACCATTAGATTTTGATGTAATAGTTCCATCATTGGTAAAATTGTTAATAGTAGATGTATAAGCAGAACCATATCTTCCAACAATAATAGCTGCATTTTTTTATCACTACTAGTTGATTCTATGGTTCCTTTGTTGGTAAAGTTTTCTATGATAGCATTATCCAGAGCTACACCTACAGCACCAGAGATTAAGCCTTGATTGGTATTGGTAATGCTTTTCACTCTTGAACCGGCAAGTCTTATACCTGATGACCCAAGTATGGTTCCACTATTGGTAAAGTTTTTTATGGTGCTTTGTAGTATATATATGCCATTAGCATTGCTTGCTATGGTTCCGCTATTGTTAAAGTTTTCTACAGTGCTTTGATCTCCTATCTTTAAACTATTATAATTTTTTAAACCATGAATCAAACCATGATTGGTAAAAGTCTTTATTTTTGCAGTAGATATATCTACCACAGTAGTAAGATCACTTTGCACAGTTCCACTATTTATAAAATTATCTATATTAAAAGTTCCCTGAGAAGTTGATGATCCCATAGAAATGATACCATTAATTTGACCTGTATTTTCAAAGGTATTAACAGTGAGACTTCCATTAAAACCTGGTTTAGGTACTACATATACTTGACCATTGATGGTTCCTTTATTGCTAAGATTAACTGTAGAAGTATCACTGTTGCTAGCACTGATTTCGATCATTCTATTTATATTACCTGTATTACCTAAAGTTCCACCTTGTTCAATTGTTATAGAATGAGGACCATTTCCAGTGGCTTCTATTGAGTTGGTTACTAATCCGTTTACAGTCGTAGTAATCCTAGCTTGAGGAGTATACACACTTGCTGAACTAGCTTTAGTATTTTTACTTATTTCATCATAAGTTTTTATTTCAGGAGTAGGTGCAGCATTTGCACAACTAGCTAAGAAAGAAATAGCAGCTAAAGATAAAACTATCTTTTTAGAA
>NZ_MJYA01000044.1:0-3917 GCF_001763075.1 Campylobacter sp. BCW_4321
ATTATTATTTATAAGTATCATTGATTTTTTCATTTCTTTCTTTGATAGCAGTTCCTGCTTTTTTCTCAGCTGCGCCTGCTGCTTTTTCTACATCAAATGCCAGTCCTTCTGATTCAACTTTAGCAGGAGCATTTCTTGTTTTCAAGAAACCTTGATATCTTGAATTTAAATCGTCTATGGCTTTATTGTGATCAGTCATAACACCTCTTGGATCATAATAATTATGTTTTGTTTGCTCGTGTAATCCATTTGAATTGACATTAGAGTTTACTCCTGCATAGTGTGATAATCCTTGCATATCTCCCCTTGCAGCCATATTTTCAACAGCATTCACAGCAGAAGCCACATTTTCTTTATTAACTACACCACCATAATTTTCATTGATATAGCCTTGAACAATAGAAGCTCCACCATCATAACCCACTGAATTATTAAGTGTTTTAGCTTCATTATAGCTATCCATAGAACTTTTGATGCTAGCAGAATTTGTAACATTTCCTGTTTTAAGAAGGTTATTAAATGAAGCACTTGCATCTCTATTTTTGCTAATTTCATTAGAAATACTTTCGTTAAAGGTTTTATTAAAGGTTTCTTGTTGATTTTTGCTTAGATTTTGATACCAACCTTCAGATTCTATTGAATTTGTAGATAAACTACCTCCTATATTAATATCTATATAAGCATTTTTACCTTTTCTAAATCCAAGACTACCACCAATTTTTCCTTCCATCACATCTTGATAAGCTTGCGATACATCCACACCTGTTGCTTTAGAATAAGCATTAGCTAAAGCATGTTGCGTTGCATTAGCAATAGCACTTCTATCGTTTTCTGATAAGGCTAAGCTATCTCCTTTTCCGCTAGCAACTTCTAAAGCTCTTTGAGATAGGTTAGAATTTTGAATCGCATCACTTAGAGCGTGCGCTCTTGTTTCTAAATTGCTTGCAGTCATACCCGCATTTAATCCTTTAATAGAAGCATTACCTATAGAACCATTAGCATTGATTACAGCGGAACTTCCAGTCATATTATCTTTAACTAATTCGCCACCATGTTGCATATCTCTTGTTCCCATAAAACTTCTACCACCTGCACCAAACGAAGATTGAAGAGTATTATAACCTGCACCCACAGCCCAAACTTCATCTCCTCTAGGAGCAGCAATGCTAGTTTGTGTAGATAAGGCTTGCTGATTTGCAAAGCTTCCAGCAGCTCTTGAAGCACCTGTTAGAGCTTGAGATAATCCAGAAGCAAAAGTTATAAATCCTTGCTCACTTGCTTTAGCTATAGCATAAGCTAAAACAGGAGTACTCATTACAAGATAATTCATGAAATTTGATCTACTTGCTACTTCTTTGAATATAAGCATATTATCTCCTAAGCTTAAAGCTGCTTTTCCACCTGTTATTACTTGTGCAACTTTCATAAGATTATAATCATTTAGATAGTTAATAATACAAAGAATAGGAGTCCAAAGCACTATCCAAATACATAGAGTAAAAAACATCTTAATATGTGCGTAAGAGCCAAATACAATAGAAAGCAAAGCAACAAGCCAAGATAAACCTATGATAATAGCTGTTAAATAAGCTTTAGCTAAAGGCAAATAAGTTTGCGCCATGTGTCCTTGTGCTTGCATACTTGCATAAAATTGCTGATCCGCATAAGCAGTATTTGCAGCCACAGAAGCAGGATTTAATCCTACTGATTTAGCGGTATTAATGATTGCATCTTGAGAAGCAAGCATTATCATGGATTGCTGTAAATAAGATCTAGCACTTACAGCTTGTTCGTTATAGATTTGTGCAGCGCCTAAGAACTTTTGCTCATAATTTGTCATATCATCTACCATACCAAGCAAAGCAGCATGAATCTTCATAGCTTCATCTGTATCGTTTTGAATCATTTCAACGATTTGAGGACCTGCATCAGAACAAGGCACAACACTTTGTTCTTCAACATTATTGTTATTTTTAAACAAAGGAGTAAGCTGAGAGCCATTGCCTATGTTTGTGAAAAGATCTTGCATTAAATTATCAGAGTTTTGAAAAAGATTTCTACCTTGTTGATTAAGCAAGATACCTACTGAAACGCAGTTTCTAAAATAAAAATCAATATTTTTTTGCAAAGTTGCATCAATAGCCGAAAGCTTTACGCTTGGTAAAGTACTCATCACTTGAAGTGAAAAACCTAAACCTGCGTTAGAGAAATTTGTAGATTGTGGAGTTGAAAAATGTTTTTCCATAGCTTCTAGGATAACCTTCTCAAATTGTGTCATTAATGCAAAGCTTTTTCCTATGCCTATAGGAATTTGAGAAATGACATAATCTTTACTTGTTACTTCATCGTGAATCATGAAGCGGTGATTATTGTCATTTGGCGCCCTTAAAAACATCTGCCACACTACAGCAAAAAGTATAAACATTTTTCCAAATTCAAACACAGGATTTGTTTGTCCATCCATTGCTTTTTTGATACTAAAAAGCAATAATGAGATAGCTAAGGCTGCATTAACGATATAACTTGTTTCAGTGGTTATACCTTTAACAGCTTGCATGATTTCATTCATCACATCGCCATAACCCCAAGTATAAATTAAATTGCTATTAGCTATTTCAGTTGCACCAAATAAAAATGAAGGTGCAAAAAACAAAGTGCTAAAGAATAAAAAGTAAAATCTTTTCATGGACTGTTTTAAGAAGTTAAAGAGTTTGTTTGGTATAATTATAAAAGGTAGATGCCAAAGGCGGCTACCTTTGGCATTAATCATAACCTAGAAAGGCGGTGATTAAATTGCTAAACATTGTTCTAATAATTATACTCTTAATGCTTTGCTATGTCAAGGCTTCTTGAGTATCCCCTGCTTTTGCAGGGTTTAGAACAATCCCTTTGGCTTAACCAAACAAACTTTTAACTAAGCTTCTCTTCTTCTATTGAATTTCTATATTTTTTTATATTTTTTATTTGAACTAAATAATAAACTTAACAAGATTTAAATTTACCAAATCTACTATCTTTTTACTTCAATCTCACATTCATAATCATATTAGATAAAAAGATACTATCTTTATCAAAGTCTTTTGAGTTATATTCATTTTTTGATTGTATAGTTTGCATAGTTTGTATTAAAGTTGAAAGATTGTATAAACTTAAACTTTCTAATATATTTATGAGTTCTATCTTGCTTAAAGTATTAAAATCATTTAACAATCTAAGATAATTACTTATAATAGAAGAAGAGTGAATACTATGAAATAAAATTTTATTTTTTATATCTTTTTTAATAAAAAATTGATTATCTTTAAAATAAAAATAATTTCTAAAATGATTATTGCTTATTATTTGATTATAAAAACTTAAAAGACTTTCTTTGCTGTTTAAATCTATAAAATTAAGATAAAAATTCTTTTCTTCTAAGGCTAATTTTAAAGCATTAAGATTTGCAAAAGAAGCATTAATATTTTCATTATTTTTTAAAGCATAAACGATATTTTCTTGTTCTTGTTTTTGGGTAATAGCATATTGTAATAAAGGATTTTTATAATGTGTATCGCTATTGATTAAAACATTGATATAAAAAGCTTCTTTGCTTTTTTGAGTTAATTGAAGCAAAGATAAAAGTGTAGAAGGGATATAAAAAGAATCAAGCTTTAAATTTAAATACTTATCATAAGTATTTATATAAGTTAATTCTTGAGTAAAATCCAAAGCTTGTTCTTTTAAATTTAAAAGCATTGTTCCACCTAATCCTAATAAAGCTAGATTTTTGAAATTCTCTAAAGCTTTTCTTTTTTCTAAATCGATTTGAAGTATTTTTTGCATTGTTTTTCCTTTCTTTTGTGGTTTACTCTTTTATATTATGCTCTTTAGCATAAGCTAGTATTTTAGCTCGAAGTTCTTGCGGAAAATTATATCTA
>NZ_MJYA01000045.1:0-7589 GCF_001763075.1 Campylobacter sp. BCW_4321
TATCCTTTTGCAATCAATTCGAAATTCATTAGCTTTGATTTAAAGAAAATTTTTTATGGCATAGATCTTTGCACAGGAGTTTTTGACACTCATTTTTCCTTTCATTATGAAATAGATCAAAAGCTTGAAGAAAATAAAGAATTTCTTTTAAAAAGACTTTTGTCTTATTTGATTATTGATGAGAAAAGAAATGCAACTGCTTTAGAGGATATAAAAGAACAAAAATATATTATAGATGATTATACTTTTTATTTTAAAGAGTTAAAATCTTTAGAACTTAAAAAATGCACTATATATCAACTTCCTTGTAATCATCCTTTGTTTAAAGAGTTTAGAAATAAAGAAAAGCAAATTAGTGCTTTTAAAAAGGATGAAGATAGTCCTATTCATGCTTACAATGAAGCTTTACAAATTTTACAAGATTTTGCTAATGGAATTTACAATACAAGTAAAGATAAAACAGGAAGATATATAGAAGATAAAAATAAAACCAGAAGATTACTAGAAAAACTCAATATCATAGGACAAAACAATCTTAAGGCTATGTATATGGGGATAAATGGAAATAAAGAAAGCTTGAAAGCTATAGGCAAAAGAGAAAATAACACTAGCAAAGCAAGTGCAAATGCTGACATCACATCAGAAACAAAAACTCCGCCTAATTTCATAGGCAGACTAGCTACTACTATAATCATAGAAGATGGTTTATACATGGGTTAAATTAAGAAAGGATAGATAATGAGTGAAACTTATGAGATTTATACACCTAATGGATTAACATTAGATGTGGAAAAAGATACCAATAAAATACTCTTTAAAGAAAATGTTAAGCCCACAGGCAACTATACCGAAGAATATTCCAAAGCGGTTTTTAAATCTTATCATATTATGAAAAACTCCCCCTACAAAGACTATAAACCCCAATACCTAGATCCTGAATTTCACACAGGGGAGAAATCTACTTTGCTTGAATTTAAAGATTGGCAAAGCATATATTTAAAAGATCCTATCCAAGGAGCTATAGCTCCTTGGACTAAAGCAGAAAAAGCTTATTATAAATCTTTAAAAACTAAAAGAGAAAGATATAAATATTTAGCAATAAGAAGTGGATTAAGATCTGTGGTTATAGATATACCCTATGATGCTTATGCTAATGTAGATGAAAAAGGATATTTAATCAATGAAGAATACGCCTATATTTACGATGAAGTAAGTTCTCATCGTGGAACATTAAAATCTTATTCTTTCTTTAATGAATGGGAATTGTCTGCTTTACTTTTGGGAAATATTAAAGCTAGTCCCACAGCTGCCGTAGGATTTAAAGCAAGACAACAACAAGCATTGTTTTTACAAGCTCAACTTGGAGATAAAAATGCTTTTAAAAGTTTAGGTTTAGCAGTATTGTGTTCTAATTCTTTTCTTACAGGGCAACATTGGAATAAGCTTAGAGCAAAAATGATTTACGATTTACACGATCATCATTATGAGAGTTTATTAGATGAATTTGGTATGCTTCCTTTTTTAGATGAGATTATAGGAGCAGATTGGACGATTGATTTAAATAAATATGATTTTGCCTATGATGAAGAAGGCAGGATCATTTGGGCTTTATATGATGATATTGAAAAAGGCAAATTAAAAGATCCAAGAGATATAGATTCTACTCCTGAAAGTAGAAATAAATTTGATGATGCTATGGATGGATACGAAAATGGAATGGTAACAAGATTTGATGTAGATACTCCAAATGATTGGAGTGAACAACAAGCTGCTTTAGATAGAGATACTCTAGTATTAAGCGCCAAATTAGCAGCCCTCACTCCTCCTCAAGGCTATCCTAATGCCCCTTATTATTTTACACCTGAAAGATTAGAATGGATTTATAAAAGAGGATATTTAGACAAACTCCTTGATCCAAGAATTCCTGCTATTTATAGATATAATTTTCCGCAAGAACTTCGAGCTAAAATACTAGCTTATGCTAAAGAGCATAATATCAAAGAGTAAAAATCACTCAAAATCTTTAATATACTTTTCCAATGCTTTGATGGTAAGATTTTCAAAAAGAATCTTATCTTCTTTAATATTATTTTGTATGGCAGCTTCAATATATTTAATAAACATATTTTCTTCCATTTCTTCAAATATTGGAGTATATAATTCTTTTGCGATTAGGCTAAGGGCTAAAATATTGATCAATCTTGTGGATTTGATTAAGGGTATATTATTAATAATACTTTCAAAATCTTTAATGTTGATAGGAGAATAATCATTATTTAATTTAGAGTTTTGTTGTTTTGTTTTAATATCTTTTAAATTTTTTACCAAACTTTTTAAAACATTTTCATATTCTAATGAATTTGGATTTTTTTGAATTATTTCTTTTAAAAAGCTATCATCTGCCTTTTCTTCTTCGATAAATTTATAATCATTATTTTCTAAAATCTCTTTCAACTCTTTATTTTTGTCAAAATTTATACTTGTTTTTCCTCTAGGCTTAATTTCAATTTCATCAAAATGATTGCGTTTTTCAATATCTTCTAAGTATTTTTTATTTTCTTTAATGCTTGCTTCAATGCTTTTTGCATCCACAAATCTAAATTCTAAATTACCGATTTTAAAAATATCGCCTATACTGATTATTATTTCATAGCCACTTGGCATTCTAGAAAAGGACTTATTATAATAAATGTCAGAATCTTCAAAAGCCGCAATTGTAAAAGATCCTTCTTCATAAGATACTATGGCATGGGTATTTTTGATTTGTTCTAGTTTATCTTGAATACGAAAAGTGCAATCATCACCGCTTCCTATAGTTCCACCCTTTGTGTTAAATACAAATGTTTTAGAACCACTAATACATTCGTCATAATTCTCAATAGTAATTCCTATTTCTTCTTTTTCTATCATTGTTTATTTACCCCTGTAATATTTTCTACTATTTTAAGATTATTTAAAATATAAACTATATTATTTAATTCACTAGCACCGTTAATAATTTCAAAGTCAAAATATAAGTTTTTATTATTGTTAAATATAATGCTGTATATAGAATTACTTTTATTATCTTTTATAAACTTATACCATGCCCATTCTCCTTTATATGATTTTGTATAATTTAAATTAGGATTAGAGTAGTTATAGGCTGTAAAATTTAAACTTGTTCCATTATTGAATTTTTCTGCTACAATTTGTAGGGTTTGATTAAGAGTATGATCGTATTGGATATTTTTATTATCATAGCCAAGCTTTATAAAGGAAAAATCCGCACTTAAATCAAGGCTTTGAATAGTAAAATTAACTTTTATATTATCATTACCATTTAGTATGAGACTAGAGAGATTGCCTGCATTGGTGATAAAATCTAAAAATTCTTTAGAGAAATTTAATTTTGAAGCAAATTGAGAATTGACAGAATAGTTATTTTTTCTTTTTACCAAAACATTGTTCAAGTATTTTTTATAAAAACTATTTAATGTCCCATTTCTTCCAAAAAATGTTTTAAAACTATCCATACTAAGATCTGCTACACTCTCATCATTAAAAGGATAATATGGCGCAATATCATTAACAAATGGATTATACACTTCATTAATCCAAGCAGTATTAAATAAAGAAATACCATGATTTTCTATAAAATTCCACGAATAATTAGAAAGCTGACTATAATATCTCTCTAAATCATTAGGTAATTTTTTTATGTTCATTTGAAATACAGCAAAAGGATCATTGGCATCTTTATTGCCTCCAAGAGCATATGAAATTTTTTCTTCAGCGCTTTGGTTATTATTAGAACTAAAATCTATAATTTTATTGGACATATTTGCAATACTTGTATTAAGAATATCTAATATTTTTTCATCATCAGTGCCTTTGCCCACTTCTATATTACCAACACTCAAAAGTGTATTTTTGTTTACTAGCTTATGATATTGTGTGAAAGCATTGCTTACCCCAATAAAATTTGATCTAATTTCCCCAGCATTTAATCCTAAATTGTAGGCTTGAGTTAGTAAAACTGCATCATTTAAATTTGTATTAGAACTAACAATTTTTAACAAAGAATATAAAGGGTTTTCTTTTTTTGATAAGATATTAAGCTCATTAAGCATTGCCTCTTTGGTATTATACCTAACAGGTTGCAATGAAGCGAGTAGATTTTGCCAAGCATTTTGGTATTCACTTAAGTATAATTTTAAAATACCCATAGTCAAAGTGTTTTTATTTTCTTTAAAATTGTTATCTAGCATCCAAGATTCAATATTGATTGCGGTGTCAACTTGTTGATTTAAATCATTTAAAAAGTCCATCATACCAACTTTTGTATATATTTTATCTATAGAAGTTATTTGAGAATTATTTGAAAATACACTATTTGCAGCAAAACCTAAATCCTCTTTTATAAGATATTTTTCTTTAGGTTTATCGCTATTTAAAAAATTAAGAAGAATGTAAATTCTTTGAGTTCTACTTATACTCTCAAGTTTTCTTTTTCCTGTATGTATACTGTTTTCATCTTCTGTAAAAGATTTAAGATTAAATTGTTTAAGCTCATCCACCCCTTCTAGAAAGTCATCTTTAGAGATTGAATACTTACTTAAAGTATTCCAATTCTCGTTAATCCAAATTTTTAGTATTTCTTTATTAAAATATTTTTGTTTAAACAAAGATCTATACATATATAATGTTTTGATTAAATTTTCTTTATTTGTATCGGTAAGTAAAGTATATTCCATTTCTTTTAATAAAGTATTTTTTAACACATCTTCATTCAGTTTATAATAAAGTTGTTTAGCTTCTTTAAATCCTTTGTATGAGAGATTTAGATTTAAATATTGAAATATATTATTATCTTGCCAAAGTTCAGGATAAGTATTTAAAATATTTCTCAATTCAATTAAGAAGTCAGCTTTTTGTTTAATATTTAAATTTTGATAATCTTGATCTTTAAGAAGCAATTGTAAAGATCTTAAGGTATTTTGGCTTTTTTCGAATTCTTTATTGTTTTTACTTATAAAATAAGAAGATATAGCATATGTTCCAAAGCTTATGATTAAAATTATAATTAAAAAAGATAATTTTTTAGAATAAGATTTCATAGCGCTTAAAGAATAATCTGTAAAAATTAAATCTTCGAGCAGTGATTTAACAAAATAGCTTTGTTTATTATGTATAATATTGGATTTTGATAATACTTTTTTGCAGTTATATTTCTCACATATGGCATCGAGTAAGAAATTTCTAGGAATATTTTCTTGATAGGCGCTAACAAAATAAACTCCTCTAAGATAAGAATTATTTTTAAGCTTATTTTCTTCTTGTACTTCCAAAATAAAAGTCTTTGCTAATGCAAATAAATTATCAAATTGTTTTAAAAATAAGTAGCTTTTATTTTTATTTTCCATATTGTAAATATGGGAATTTTTACTCATTAAAGAGCATAATAATGAATCACTTAATTCTTTAAATTCATTATTTAAAAATTCTTCACTTAAGATTTTATCAAAAGATAATCCTAAAATTTTATCCGAAATTTTTTTATCGAAAATATCAAAATACTCTTTCATGCCTTCCATCAAGTCAAGTTTTGAAAAAACTATATAGATGGGCAACTTTAAATTCAAAGTTTTTTCACATTCGTTTACTCTTTTTGTTAGATATCTAATAAGATTTTTGGAATACTCCTTAGGATTATTTAAGAAAAGGACAGTATCAACAACTAAAATAATTCCATTTAGTTTGCTATGAAAAAAATTTTTATTGAGAAAAGTAAGGAATTTTTTCCATATATTTTTTTTAATTAAAAAATCTCTATTTTTATCTATATCATCTTCGGGTATTTCATCGCTACTTGTAGGCTTAAAAAATTCTTCTTGTGAAAAATAGTTTCCTTCTGTATCTAACAAAGCACCTTTTTTTGATACATAAAGTGCAAAATTTCTAGTAGACTTATGGAATTTTTTATAAGACTCTAAACTATCGCTAAGTGGATATTCGATGTTAGAATAATTGATAAAAGTGCTTTTTCCAGCCCCTTCATTTCCTATGATGATAATTAAGGGTAAATTTTTTGTTTTTAAATCATTCTTCCATGTTTCTTTGGCATCTTTAAGAGATAAAAAGAAGTTTCTTTTAGATTTGTAAATAAACTCATCAGCTTCTTTTTTTAGGTCTTTAAATTTTAATCTTTTTTCACTTTTTAAAGAAGATATAAAATTTATAATAGGCTTTAATAAAAAAAATAAAAAAACAATAAGCCAAATTATCAAGATAATACTAAATCTTAAAAATGAGCTACTAAAAATATATATGTCGTTAAAAGCTATTAAAGGACCCCAAAACCAAAATAAAACACTAAAAAGAAAAATACAACAAAGTAAAAAAGCAGTTATAAATAATCTTGATTTTATAAAATCAAATATTTTTTTAAACATCGTTATTCCTTATTTAAAGTAAAAACAAATAAATATTAATATCAATATACAAATATTTTACAAAAATTTATATAGATTAAGATTAAAATGATACAATTTTGAATGTTAAAAAAAATTAAAGGAGGTTCTTTTTATGGCTGAACCAGCGTTTATAAGAATTGAAGGTTCCACACAAGGTTTGATTTCAAGTGGTGCATCTACTGAAGCGAGTATTGGCAATAGATATAAATCAGGTCATGAAGATGAAATCATGGCGCAAGAGGTATCTCATATCGTAACTGTACCCGTTGATCAGCAAAGTGGGCAACCTTCTGGACAAAGAGTTCATAAGCCCTTTTCTTTTACTTGCTCATTGAATAAGTCCGTGCCTTTGTTATATAATGCACTTACCAAAGGAGAAAGACTTCCAACAGTCGAAGTTCATTGGTTTAGAACTGCAGCAAGTGGCGGATCTGAACATTTTTTTACTACAAAATTGGAAGATGCAATTATTACAAATATTGAATTAATAATGCCAAATGCACAAGAGTCAAGTAATCATGATAAAACCGAGCTTTTAAAAGTTTCAATGAGTTATAGAAAAGTAGTTTGGGAACATACTGCTGCTGGAACTAGCGGAAGTGATGATTGGAGAGAAGGTAAAGCTTAATTATAATTATCTTAAAAAATCCCGACTAAAATGCGTAATTATAGTCGGGGTTATATCTTAAAAATATATTTTGTTTTCTTGGTTTTAATTACAAAACTACTTTCTAAATTATAATACTATTTATTCATACATGAAATCATTTATCTTAATGAGCAATTTTTGTCTTCTATGTTTGGATGCTAGCGAGCTAATCTTTATCAAACCACAAAATTACATCTTAATTTTAATAAAATAGAGAATCTAAGGAGATAACCCATGACATATATATTACTTCTTATTATAATTTCTACTATTCTTTCTTATCTTATATTAAAATTTATTTATAAAATCATCTTTAAATCTACAAAAAGCGTTTCAAAGTTTTTAGTCTTTCTTGGAAGTATAGGCTTAATTATCTTTTATTATACTCCTTATTCTTATTATTTAGAGCCTAGTTATTGGCAATTTAGGAATATGTGTAAGTTAAATGAACTTCCTAAAGTATAATAAGATTCTAGGGTATTTTG
>NZ_MJYA01000046.1:0-4008 GCF_001763075.1 Campylobacter sp. BCW_4321
GTAGCTAGTCTGCCTATGAAATTAGGCGGAGTTTTTGTTTCTGATGTGATGTCAGCATTTGCACTTGCTTTGCTAGTGTTATTTTCTCTTTTGCCTATAGCTTTCAAGCTTTCTTTATTTCCATTTATCCCCATATACATAGCCTTAAGATTGTTTTGTCCTATGATATTGAGTTTTTCTAGTAATCTTCTGGTTTTATTTTTATCTTCTATATATCTTCCTGTTTTATCTTTACTTGTATTGTAAATTCCATTAGCAAAATCTTGTAAAATTTGTAAAGCTTCATTGTAAGCATGAATAGGACTATCTTCATCCTTTTTAAAAGCACTAATTTGCTTTTCTTTATTTCTAAACTCTTTAAACAAAGGATGATTACAAGGAAGTTGATATATAGTGCATTTTTTAAGTTCTAAAGATTTTAACTCTTTAAAATAAAAAGTATAATCATCTATAATATATTTTTGTTCTTTTATATCCTCTAAAGCAGTTGCATTTCTTTTCTCATCAATAATCAAATAAGACAAAAGTCTTTTTAAAAGAAATTCTTTATTTTCTTCAAGCTTTTGATCTATTTCATAATGAAAGGAAAAATGAGTGTCAAAAACTCCTGTGCAAAGATCTATGCCATAAAAAATTTTCTTTAAATCAAAGCTAATGAATTTCGAATTGATTGCAAAAGGATAGGTTACAAAATGATCTCTTATAACCGCTAAAGGAGAATCATCTTTGAAGGTGTAAAGCTGATAAACAATGCTTTCATATTGTTCTTGTAGGGCTTTAAAATTTGTTGGAAAGAGATAATTTAAAAAAATACCCACAAATTCTCCAGCCACAATAGAAGCAAGGTCAAGTTTATTTAGCTTAGCATAAGTATAAATAGTATATTTTTGAGTTTGTATATCCATGCTATGCATAAGAGCAATTTTAGATATATTGCTTTCTTGATTAGAGTATATAAATAATTGTTTCATATATTTATCACTCCAATAAATCTTAATTTGTTTTTCATTAAAGTATTCTTTTATCTTTGTGATAAATAGATTTAAACCGGATGTATTTTTTTGTATTATTAAATTGGATTTTATCTCTTGTGCTAAAATCATTTGGATTTTAGTATGAATTAATTCTTTTTCTATTTGTTGCAAGCGTGCTTTTATTATTAAATTAGATTTTATGTGTATATGATATATACTATTCTTTTTTGGAGGTGCAAAAATACCAAGCTGTTCTTTAAAAAATTCTTTAAATCCTTCTTTGTTTATTTTAATACAAGCTTGAATAACATATTCTATTGTTTTTAAAAAATTAAAATCCCACAACATTTGAGCTGTAAAGCTGATAAAAGGACTAGCACTTAATAAAATTTTTAACATTGCATAAGTAAATATTTCACTTGTTTTTTGTTCTTTTGCCTTATTTAAATATTCTTTTCCATACATCTGCTCCAAAAGCTTTGATAAATCTGATATTTGTTTCTCTATATCCATCCATGCAACAAAAGCTCGTTGCGTTTCTTCGTCTAAATTCATAAATTCTTTAATGCATTTTTGTTCATCTAAATGATACATTTGCTTTAATTTGATTATTTTTTTATCTAATGTATTTGTTGTATCTAAATCTTTTGATAATTCATTAAAAAAATCATCTATAGTTATCGAATTATCATTTTCCACAAAAGAATAATCTTTTTTGTCAAGTATTTTTAATAATTGCGATACAACTTCATATGCTGTAATATTTGTTGGCTCATTATTTACATATATTGGACATTCATCTGTCCATAAAACATAAGTTTCCTCTAAGTATTTTATATATACAAAATTACTGCCTCCATATTTTTTCAAATCCAAATTGATATTTGGAAAAATAAGCTTAGCTTGATACAAGACAAATGAAATAAATAAACATTCCATTAAAGAATAGTTCCCAAATGAAGATTTATCCGATTTTTCAAAAAACTCTTTTTTCAAAAAAGTTAAATATTGATGAGCTATCTTCTTTTCTTTTTCTATGATGGATTCTTTGGCTTCGTTTTGTTTAAAGAATTTTTTGATATAAAAATAAGGAAGCCATTTTTTATCATTTATTTTTTTATTGTAGTCAATATAAGCTAAAATGTTTATTCGTTCGCAATGTCGTAAATTTTCCGTCTTTTTTACTATTTCTATCATTGGCTCATTTTCTGATATTGCTAATTTTTCTTTAGCTGTTTTTGCGAATTCTGGTAGCTTCTGCGGTGTAGCAACAAAATTTGTTAAATATTTATAAACCTTTTGCATATCTTCATAAGCTTTTTTACTATTCTCATAAGCTTCTTTGGATATTTTCACAAAAGGGCTTAATTGTAAAATATAAGGTTCATTTTCATCTTGTGGCATTTCTATGCTATATTCGCTATAATCTCTTGTGCTGTCATAAGTTTTTTTTGAAGTATCAATATTTTTTTTAATTCTTCTGTATTTATCTTGTATATTATAGTTGGCGATTTCTTGAGTTAAACTTTCACTAAGTCCTGCATTGTATTTATTGGGGATATTTGAAATAATCAAATAATTTTTACTCATTTTAGTTGTATTTAAATCTATTTGTGCATTTTGATTTTTTTGTGCGAAAAATTCAGCTAGTTTACTTGAGTTAAAATTTGGACTTTCTATATAGGAAAAATAAATAAATTGTTTAATATCTTCTTGCAAATTCTTTAAAATAGCATTGTTTTTTAAATACAAATTAGATAATTTTTGCGTTGAAATGAAAGCGGGTAAATTGCTCGATTTTGAATCATTGGGTGTATTTTTATATCCCTTGTCTTTTTGTTCTGGGTTTAAAAAGATTTCACTAAAAATATTTTCAATGCTTTTTATTTCTTCGCTTAAAGTGATTTTATAAGCCAAATTCGAAGCGATATTGCTTTCATCACTTCCAAGATATAATCCAAAACCACTTAAATCAATAATTTCTTTTTTATTAATAATTAAAACACAAGATAACAAGCGAGAATTAATATAATGAATAAACATAGCACATCTAGTGGCTAAAAATGCGGCTAAAGTCGTTAAAAGTGTGCCATAATCTCTTTGAGCAAATTCATAATACTCGCTTGCAGAACCCATTAAAGAAAATAAACCAGCAGCCAAAATAGCTAATCCTGTCCCACCTGTAAGAACAGCTACCACTGTGGCTATTGCAACACCCGCTATAGCACTTAGTATGATTTTAATTTTTTCATATTCTTTTTCTTCGGCAAGTTTTTTAATGTGTTCTAACAACTCATTGATAAATTTTTCATAAGTATTTTTTAAAGTGGGACTTATGCTATTTTTGAAAAAATCCGATTCTATGACATTTCCAATCTTTTCTAAAACTTTTTTCTTAAAATCATCAAATTTCTCACTGCTTATATCATCAGGATCAATGTTTTCGATTAACTCGTCTAAGGTTGTTATATCTTCAGAATCTTTAGCTAGTTCTTTTAAAGTATTGATAAATTCGATACAAAGATTATTTTTATCTGTATGATAAAAAAGATTAAAATCTTTACCTTGTTTCTTGTCTTGAATTTCTTCTTCTAAGTCTTCTAAATAAACTTTAGTGCAAATTTCACTGCTTGATAAATCTTTTAAATTTACATTTTGTCCAGCATCAAGCTCATTAAGGGTATGGATATTTATTTCTATATTATTGTGATTATCACAAGTTTGTTTTAAAATTTCTAGTATTTCCATAGCCAATATTTGATTTTTAGATAGCATTTTTCTTTGATGAAAATCAATATTTTTTAATATAGCGTGTAAAATAGAAAAATTAGGATAAATAAAATCAATCTGTTTAACTTCTTTATTGTTGATTGTTAAATTTTTAATAGTTTGAATTAACTCTGTTTTAGAACTTATAAACATAAAAGATTCCTTATATAAAGCATTATTATATCATTTTTTATTTGCTAATATTTTTTGTCTCTCTATTAATCTCTCCTATCCACCTAAGCACATTGCCCTTATCATCAATCTC
>NZ_MJYA01000047.1:0-2224 GCF_001763075.1 Campylobacter sp. BCW_4321
CTCTTCTAAAATACCATTTGTTTCTTGCATTATGGTGGCTATTAATGAAAGAAAATATTCAAAATGATTGATTTTTTCTGGAGAACTTCTAAAAAGTCCAAGAGGTCCATTTTTAAGAGCGAAATTTTTATTATTAATAGCATTATTTTTTAACACAAAAGTTTCTGTATAAATTTGAATATTTTTCATAAAATGATTAAGATACTCTATACACTCACTAAGGCTTTTATCTTTGACTTTGTTATAGTTAGCATCTAATTCTAAAAGATAGGAATAAAAATAGAGAGTTTGGGTAAGGGGGATAATGGAGTGCTCCCCTGTTACTCCAGAGCTTGTATTGATTGTATGAAGCAGTGTTGTATCGCTATATTGATTGTCTTGATGTAATCCTAGCTTAATCCCTAGTTTTGATATAGGAGAGCCGATATACCATTCATTTTTATATTCATTATTACTTGATTCACAATGAAAGATAGAATCTTGAATTGAGAGTTTGTATATATATCTTTCATCTCCTTTAAGTTCAAAATTTTGAGGTGTTCTCCTATCTTCTTTAAAATGTTGCCAATAATTATAAGCAAGTTGTCTATAATATGGTGCAATATCTGCTAAGATAGGAATGGCATTAATATCAAGTGTCATCATTGTTGTATGAGTAGAAAGACTCATTGTTATCCCATAGTATTGACTTTGTTTTTCTTGGATTATCTTGTGTAATATCTCTCGTATCTTACTTTCTAAGAAAATATTATCTTTGCCTAAATCTCTTGCTCTATTTGCTATATTTTCTATTTCTTCTTTTATAAATCTTTCTTGTTGTTCTTTGCTGTGAAATATAAAGAGTTTTACTATATAATCATAAGGAGGTGCTATCTTTCTAGCTCCAGGTGCATTACAAGTATATAAAGCTTTGATATTGTTTCTATTCCTATCATCACAGATACTTAAAGCAAAGAGTTGTGCTAGACAGCCTCCAAGAGAGTGTCCTGTAATAGTAAGAGAATCTTTTTCTTTGATTTGTGGATAATCTTAATACAAGTTTCATAAAAGTTTAGCATATCATCATATTGGGCTTTAGGTATAGAGCCTATGGTTAAAGAAGCATCAGCTACAAACAAATCCATTTCTGTTCCTCTAATGGCTAAAATATAATTGATATAGCCATATTCACTGGTATAGCCTTCTTCTTTTGTTTTACTATCAATTTGTTTTCTTTTTTCTCCAAATAAAGTAGCAGAAAAACCTGAATTTGCATTAGGACAATGTTTTAATAAATCATAGCGAGAAAAGAATTGTTTAGCTTGGAGTGGGGAGAAGTCGCCACTAAATAACTCATCATCAAAGAAGCCATTTTTAGCTTTCCTGTTTTTTCATCTTTAAAATATTTGTATTCTATGTTGAGAATATCAATTAGGGTGGGGAATACAGATTGGGTTGTATCTTCTTTAATATCTCTAAAATATTTTAATCTTTTCCAATCCTTACTATTTTCCTCTGGCTTATAACTTTCATTAGCTAAATGAAAATATCCATAGGCTGCCCAAGGAAGTTCTGCATTGTCTCGTAATTTAGTGATTAATCCTTTATTGTCCATTTTTGCTCCTTTGTATTGAAGTACAAACTGCAATATTCTTCTATCTCTATCCACTCAATATTATAACTAGCCACAGATTCTTACTCTAAATTGTAACGTCTTGTATTCCAAGTATCAAGTAAAATTATTGATGTAATGTTATCTTTAGAGATAAGTTTTTTATTGCTATACAGAATAGCCATTATATCATATCTAGTCTTTTTTATTTCTCCTATATATGTTGCATATTCTCTAAAAATTTTGCAAATAGAATTGCTATTCTTTACTTATTTTATAAGCTCTTCTATTCAGCTCCTCCCAATCTAATGTATCCAAACTTAATCCAAAATACCCTAGAATCTTATTATACTTTAGGAAGTTCATTTAACTTACACATATTCCTAAATTGCCAATAACTAGGCTCTAAATAATAAGAATAAGGAGTATAATAAAAGATAATTAAGCCTATACTTCCAAGAAAGACTAAAAACTTTGAAACGCTTTTTGTAGATTTAAAGATGATTTTATAAATAAATTTTAATATAAGATAAGAAAGAATAGTAGAAATTATAATAAGAAGTAATATATATGTCATGGGTTATCTCCTTAGATTCTCTATTTTATTAAAATTAAGATGTAATTTTGTGGTTT
>NZ_MJYA01000048.1:0-3490 GCF_001763075.1 Campylobacter sp. BCW_4321
AAAAGGTAAGCTACTAAGAGCGAATGGTGGATGCCTTGACTGGTAAAGGCGATGAAGGACGTACTAGACTGCGATAAGCTACGGGGAGCTGTCAAGAAGCTTTGATCCGTAGATTTCCGAATGGGGCAACCCAATGTATAGAGATATACATTACCTATATAGGAGCGAACGAGGGGAATTGAAACATCTTAGTACCCTCAGGAAAAGAAATCAATAGAGATTGCGTCAGTAGCGGCGAGCGAAAGCGCAAGAGGGCAAACCCAGTGCTTGCACTGGGGGTTGTAGGACTGCAATGTGCAAGAGCTGAGTTTAGCAGAACATTCTGGAAAGTATAGCCATAGAGGGTGATAGTCCCGTATGCGAAAAACAAAGCTTAGCTAGCAGTATCCTGAGTAGGGCGGGACACGAGGAATCCTGTCTGAATCCGGGTCGACCACGATCCAACCCTAAATACTAATACCAGATCGATAGTGCACAAGTACCGTGAGGGAAAGGTGAAAAGAACTGAGGTGATCAGAGTGAAATAGAACCTGAAACCATTTGCTTACAATCATTCAGAGCACTATGTAGCAATACAGTGTGATGGACTGCCTTTTGCATAATGAGCCTGCGAGTTGTGGTGTCTGGCAAGGTTAAGCAAACGCGAAGCCGTAGCGAAAGCGAGTCTGAATAGGGCGCTTAGTCAGATGCTGCAGACCCGAAACGAAGTGATCTATCCATGAGCAAGTTGAAGCTAGTGTAAGAACTAGTGGAGGACTGAACCCATAGGCGTTGAAAAGCCCCGGGATGACTTGTGGATAGGGGTGAAAGGCCAATCAAACTTCGTGATAGCTGGTTCTCTCCGAAATATATTTAGGTATAGCGTTGTGTCGTAATATAAGGGGGTAGAGCACTGAATGGGCTAGGGCATACACCAATGTACCAAACCCTATCAAACTCCGAATACCTTATATGTAATCACAGCAGTCAGGCGGCGAGTGATAAAATCCGTCGTCAAGAGGGAAACAACCCAGACTACCAGCTAAGGTCCCTAAATCTTACTTAAGTGGAAAACGATGTGAAGTTACTTAAACAACCAGGAGGTTGGCTTAGAAGCAGCCATCCTTTAAAGAAAGCGTAATAGCTCACTGGTCTAGTGATTTTGCGCGGAAAATATAACGGGGCTAAAGTAAGTACCGAAGCTGTAGACTTGCACACAACTTAGATTATTTAAGTTGAGAATATAAAAAACTAAGTTATATGTTTTAAGTTATATTTTTACTGATTTTTATAGAGTAAAGATAGAAATAAAACTTAGTAAAATCAATAAAAATATTCTTAGGCTAAAGTTAAGTAGTTTAAGTTGTGTGCAAGTGGTAGGAGAGCGTTCTACTTGCGTCGAAGGTATACCGGTAAGGAGTGCTGGAGCGAATAGAAGTGAGCATGCAGGCATGAGTAGCGATAATTAATGTGAGAATCATTAACGCCGTAAACCCAAGGTTTCCTACGCGATGCTCGTCATCGTAGGGTTAGTCGGGTCCTAAGTCGAGTCCGAAAGGGGTAGACGATGGCAAATTGGTTAATATTCCAATACCAACAT
Source organism: Campylobacter sp. BCW_4321 (assembly GCF_001763075.1). Taxonomy (NCBI): domain Bacteria; kingdom Pseudomonadati; phylum Campylobacterota; class Epsilonproteobacteria; order Campylobacterales; family Campylobacteraceae; genus Campylobacter; species Campylobacter sp. BCW_4321. The sequence continues at coordinate 1,580 of NZ_MJYA01000048.1, forward strand.
TAGTGTGCGATGGAAGGACGCTTAGGGCTAAGGGGGCTAGCGGATGGAAGTGCTAGTCTAAGGTCGTAGGAGCTTATATAGGCAAATCCGTATAAGAACACTCCGAGAACTGAAAGGCTTTTTGAAGTCTTCGGATGGATAGAAGAACCCCTGATGCCGTCGAGCCAAGAAAAGTTTCTAAGTTTAGCTAATGTTGCCCGTACCGTAAACCGACACAGGTGGGTGGGATGAGTATTCTAAGGCGCGTGGAAGAACTCTCTTTAAGGAACTCTGCAAAATAGCACCGTATCTTCGGTATAAGGTGTGGTTAGCTTCGTACTAGGATTTACTCCGAAAGCGAAGAAACTTACAACAAAGAGTCCCTCCCGACTGTTTACCAAAAACACAGCACTCTGCTAACTCGTAAGAGGATGTATAGGGTGTGACGCCTGCCCGGTGCTCGAAGGTTAATTGATGGGGTTAGCATTAGCGAAGCTCTTGATCGAAGCCCGAGTAAACGGCGGCCGTAACTATAACGGTCCTAAGGTAGCGAAATTCCTTGTCGGTTAAATACCGACCTGCATGAATGGCGTAACGAGATGGGAGCTGTCTCAAAGAGGGATCCAGTGAAATTGTAGTGGAGGTGAAAATTCCTCCTACCCGCGGCAAGACGGAAAGACCCCGTGGACCTTTACTACAGCTTGACACTGCTACTTGGATAAGAATGTGCAGGATAGGTGGGAGGCTTTGAGTATATGACGCCAGTTGTATATGAGCCGTTGTTGAGATACCACTCTTTCTTATTTGGGTAGCTAACCAGCTTGAGTTATCCTCAAGTGGGACAATGTCTGGTGGGTAGTTTGACTGGGGCGGTCGCCTCCCAAATAATAACGGAGGCTTACAAAGGTTGGCTCAGAACGGTTGGAAATCGTTCGTAGAGTATAAAGGTATAAGCCAGCTTAACTGCAAGACATACAAGTCAAGCAGAGACGAAAGTCGGTCTTAGTGATCCGGTGGTTCTGTGTGGAAGGGCCATCGCTCAAAGGATAAAAGGTACCCCGGGGATAACAGGCTGATCTCCCCCAAGAGCTCACATCGACGGGGAGGTTTGGCACCTCGATGTCGGCTCATCGCATCCTGGGGCTGGAGCAGGTCCCAAGGGTATGGCTGTTCGCCATTTAAAGCGGTACGCGAGCTGGGTTCAGAACGTCGTGAGACAGTTCGGTCCCTATCTGCCGTGGGCGTAAGAAGATTGAAGAGATTTGACCCTAGTACGAGAGGACCGGGTTGAACAAACCACTGGTGTAGCTGTTGTTCTGCCAAGAGCATCGCAGCGTAGCTAAGTTTGGAAAGGATAAACGCTGAAAGCATCTAAGCGTGAAGCCAACTCTAAGATGAATCTTCTCTAAGCTCTCTAGAAGACTACTAGTTTGATAGGCTGGGTGTGTAATGGATGAAAGTCCTTTAGCTGACCAGTACTAATAGAGCGTTTGGCTTATCTTTAATAAAGCATCACTTCCTTGTTAAGGTTTTTATAAAGCTTTGAATGTTTTATATGAAATATTTATATAAACATTATGTTTTTAAGCTAATAAAATCTTTCAAGTAAAGTTTATATTAGAACTTGCTCTTAACATTGTTTTTTAAGTATTCTATATAAAAACTTATCAAAGATAAAAGATAAGTAAAGAAGAAAGAAAAACAAAAGAAGAAAGAGAATAAAGAAAAAAGTAAAGAAATAAAAAGATTAAGCTTTATTTTTTAAATTCAATCTTTCAAAGAATATTTAAATAACAATGTCCGTGATTATACAGATGTGGAAACGCCTTGCTCCATCCCGAACCAAGAAGCTAAGCACATCGTGGGTGATGATACTACGCCTTACTGGCAGGGGGAAAGTAGCTCATTGCGGACTTGTTAAATGTCTTCATT
>NZ_MJYA01000049.1:0-5624 GCF_001763075.1 Campylobacter sp. BCW_4321
TCTTTTTTATAAAACACTTTAAAAACTTCATCACTTTGTTTGTGTTTTACCATATCATCTAAACCACATTTTTCTATAAACTCACAATCTTTAGCAAAAACTTCATTTTCTACATCAAATAAATCTTGTTTATAAGCATTTGATGAATGGGGATCACAAGAATGAACATCAATAATATAATCTTGTATATTTTTTTGCATAGCAAATCCTTTAAAAAATAGTATAAATTTTTATTTTTAGAATGACTTAAAATCTTTTTTAATTTTTATAAATATTAAGGATATTATTTTTTTATATTATGTTGATGATCTTTTTTATCAAAGTCATAAAATGTAACAAATATGGCTACGGCTATTGCAAAAGCTAAAATAATATATTGTCCTAATGAATGAGATAAATCCATATTGTTTACTTTGTAATATGTTATTTTAACATATAAATTATAACAAAAAAGAAAAAAATAAAATGAAAATAATAAGAAATTGATTTTTTATTATTTATTATGATAATCTTATTTGAGTACTTTTAAAAAGCTTAGAGTATAAAGTGTTGTGATGTAGCTTTTAAAAAGAAGAATAAAAACAAAGAAGCAGAAAACACCCTTATAAAAATTATTAATTATATTCACTAACCATAGATGTAATAAAAAATATTGAGTAAAATATAATCAAAACAAATTTCTATTTATTTTTATAAAAACTGCATTTTTAAATTTGCTATGTTATAATTAAAAAAAAGGTTGTATAAATATGAAAAATTATTATATTTCAGAAGGTGTAAAAGCTTTATTTTCTATCTATTTTAAAGATCAAACTGAAGAAAATTTCATTAAAGCTCTTAACGAATTTGCTAAAGAAAGCCAAATAAATTCTCAAGAAATAAAAGACAAATCTTTTAGAGAATTTAAAGAAGCCATTTCTAAATTACCAACTATAGATCTTTTGAATACTAGATTTGATAAGCTTGAATATTCAATAGGTGCTAAACTTGATAAGCTTGAAAATTCAGTTGATAAGCTTGAAAACAAACTAGATAGTTTTAAAAGAGAAGTTAGAACATATGTAATTATTCTTGCTACTTTAATGTTTATTTTACAGCCTACAATTTTTGATTTAATTTTGTCTATCTTTAAATCATTTCTAAGACAATAAGGTTTTTAGTTTTCACTTTCGTTAGTGTGTTTATCATTGAGATAATGAGCTACTAAAACCAATATGCCAAAAACGAGAGTGATAGCACCAATTAAAATAGCTATATTATAACCATCCATTTTTTCTCCTTTTTTCAAAAAAAGTTCAATCTTTAAGAAAGATTGATGATAATGCAACTACCGTTAAAATTAGCAAACTTTCAATTAAAATAATAAAAGCTCTACTATCGCCTGTTTGTAAACCATAAAGACTATTTATAAACAATCCTATGCCAATAGATTCCATGAATCTTAAGATTGCTTTTGTGGGTATTTTTGTAAATATTACTATTTTTTTGAAAAAATTTTTCTTTTTTCTCCTTATCTTATAACAAAAAAATGCTAAAAGTCAAGGGATAAAATATCCCACCTTAGGGTTAAGTTACACTAGATTGTTTCTAGTGTGAGAATATTATTTTAAATGTTTTACCATAAAGTCCATTATTGCCCAAACACTTGAAATTATAGTGGCAATGCTAACAACACAAGCTCCTAGCCAATAGATTCCTTGCTGTTTTAATGAACTTTCCATTCGTTTGATTTCAGCTTCAAGTCCTTTAGTCTCAGATTGGAATAAATCCTTGCTAACCAACTCATTTCTTATTTGCTCAATGGCTTCTTGCTTTAAATTCCCAAAATTAAGCCTTTGCGTTGTTGCTCTATCATTAGCAAATTCTTCAAAAGCTTGAATGAGCTTTTTAGCTTGATCAGTATCTGAAAAAATACTTTTCAATAATGTTTTAAAGCTCTCATTGAGTGTAATTTCTTTTTTCATGGCATATCCTTGCATGCTTAACTCCTAAATTATAACATATTTTTCATGTGCGCTCTTAGGCTACATTTCCAATTTGCTTCCACCATGTTTTTTTCTCAGAGTGAAATCTATAACCTAATTGCTTGATTTTTTCATTTAAACCATAGGTATTTCCTACAATCCAATAATAACCATCTTCATTTTTCACTTTGAGTCCCAAAGATAACAAAATTTGTCTTTCATCTTCGCTAAAAGTTGTAGCGTTTGATTGTGAAAAGTTTTGTGAGAAATCAACTTTCTTTTTGTTTTCATGAGTATTGTTTTGGCAAGCTTCAATATCGATAATAATATTGCTAGTTTCAGTCATTCCAACGCCCATTTCTTCAGAAGAATATAATCCACTAAGTTGGAATTTTACCACTAGCCCAAGTATTTATTGTAGAAGCAGAGACATCTAATTGTCTTCCTAATTCAGTTTGAGTAGTGTTTAACTCTTTACAAACTTCTTTAATAATATTTTCTTTCTCTTCTGTCATGCTAATCCTTTATTTTAGATTAATATTTTTTAGTAATAATTTTTTCATTACTTTTCAGAAATGAAAGGATTTGGCTCATTTTTTGAGTTTCCCTGTCTTAGTGCAGGGATTATTATATTTTTTACTATTTTATTTTTAAGCATTTCAAAATCTTTGTCATTGATTTTTCCTATGTAAGTTTTTATCCTTTTAGTATCAAAAACTCTCATTTGTCCTAAAAGTGCAACTTGTAAAGTGCCTTTATTGTCCTTAAATTTGTGAAATAAAAAGCCTTTTTTGTTTTTAGTCTTAGAACTTAAAGGTATGCCTAAAAATGTGCCATTATAAAAACTATTTATTACCAAAACAGGACGCGTAAAAAACTCATTTTTACCTTAAACTTCAGCACCAATATTTAAACCAATGCTAAGCCAATAAATCTTTTTTTACACTAACTTTTCTGATTAATTTTACTTTGTTTAAGCTCTTTTTTCGTTCGTTCCAGCTGTCAAATTGCACTTCGTTCATTTTATTCCTTTATATCTTTTGGCATAATGCTATGTAATGCTGTAAGCAGAAGTTTTATCTTTAAATATTTCTTTTCTATATTTTTCTAAGTTTTTTCATTGTTTCTCCTGTCTTTTTAAAAGATTTGTTTTTCAACTAATTTTCTCTTTCTTTTTTTAATTTATTGGTATTTTGGTTTATGATTTATATAAAAAGCAAGATCCTTATTATAACAGTTTCATTTTTTCTTAAATAGCGAAAAATGAAATGAGTGATAAAGATTTTGAGATTTTTCCATGTATAAAATAAGGCAGATTTTTATTTTATCAATAGCAATTATTATTAAAAAAAATAGCAGAAAATTTCATTTGCCTATATTAATGTAACTTTTTATTACAATCAGCATTTTCAAAAAACTTTATCATTATTTCAGCTTAAATTTTATCATTTAAAATTAAACTTGATATAAATCTTTTCGTATACTTTGCTCGCTCGATTTAAATATATAAAAGCATAATATTGAGTAATACTATGTAATTTTAAACAAGGCATGGTTTTTGATAAAATTTTTAGATGAAAAAATCTACAAGCTTGATTGTTTTATTGATTAATTCCAAAACAAGAACTAAAAATTAACAATCTTAGTCTATTAAAATTCTTTTTATACAATTAAAAAATAATTATTATATACAAATGTGAAAATATGGATAATACGCAAAAATATGCAGCTATAGATCTTAAGTCATTTTATGCTTCTGTTGAATGCATTTTAAGAAAATTAGATCCTCTAAATACCAATCTTGTAGTTGCGGATGAAAGTAGAACTGAAAAAACAATATGTCTTGCGGTATCTCCCGCATTAAGATCTTATAATATATCAGGCAGATTAAGACTATTTGAACTAATACAAAAAGTAAAAACAATCAATTACAAGCGCTTAAAAATTGCTAAATATTTCAGTGCAAAATCATACAATCATCTTGAACTAATAAATAATCCCAATTTAGAGCTTGATTACATTGTTGCAAAACCTAGGATGTCAACATATATAGACTATAGTTCTAAAATCTACAGCATTTATTTAAAGTATTTTGATCCAAAAGACATTCATATTTACTCCATTGATGAAGTATTTATTGATTTAACTCCTTATATCAAACATTATAAGCTATCTGCTGACAAACTCATTGAAAACATATTATTTGAAATTTTAAAAACAACTCAAATAACAGCAACTGCGGGAATAGGAACAAATCTTTACTTAGCAAAAATTGCAATGGATATATTAGCCAAAAAACAAAATATTAATAAAGATGGACTTTGCATAGGGTATTTGGATGAAATGCTTTATAGAAGAAAATTATGGCAACACACGCCCATAAATGATTTTTGGCGTATAGGCAAAGGATATGCAACAAAACTAAAAAGCATAGGCATTAACAATATGGGAGATTTAGCAAGATACTCTCTTAATAACGAGGATAAACTTTATCAAATTTTTGGAGTAAATGCTGAGTTATTAATCGATCATGCTTGGGGGTTTGAAAGCTGTACAATGCAAGCTATTAAAGAATATAAAAGCAAACATATCTCTAAGGTAATGGCTAAGGTTTTGCCTAAGCCTTATAGTTTTAAAAAAGCTAGAGATATGCTTAAAGAAATCGTCGATCATATGGTTCTTGAGCTAATTGAGCAAAATTTAACATGCAATCAAATCGTTTTAGATGTACAATATGATAAAGAAAGCTTAGAAAAGGTACAAAGCTACAATGGTCCAATGAGCAAAGATTCCTATGGAAGATCTATTCCAAAAAATGCACATTCAACAATCAATTTGGATTACCACAGCTCTTCCTTGGAAACTATTTGCAATAAAGGTTTAAAATTGTTTGATTTAATAGTTAATGCTGATTTTTTAATTAGAAAAATAAGTCTTACTCTTAATAATGTTGTAAAAAATGACACGATAAAAAAAATTAAAGAACCCAGTCTTTTTGCCGACATAGAACAGAAGGAAAATAAAAATTTTATAAAAGAAGAGAAATTACAAAAAGCTAGACTCGCGATTGTTCACAAATATGGAAAAAAATCTATTTTTAAAGCCTCGAGTCTTGAAAATGGCTTAAAAATTAATTCGCAAATAGGAGGACACAATGCCTAATAACCACGATGATATTATTAATATTAAATACAAAAAATCTACAAAATATCCTCTTATGCCATTAGAAAAAAGAGCGGCACAGTTTGCTCCATTTTCAGTGCTTAAAGGATTTGATGAAGCAATTGAAAAAAAGAAAAAAGAAATGGAAAGAAAGCTTGAAAAGTCTATCTATATAAACGAGTAATCATGTTTTTATGAGAAAAATATTTTAGATATAAAAATCAATTAAAAACAAGTAAAAAAATAAGTATTTTTTAAATAGTGTATTTTTTATACCACTTTTATCTCTATATATTTTAGACTTAAAATAAAATTAATTAAAATTAGTATTAAAATTTTATCTTTTTTTTCTGTGAATTTTCATATAAAAAATATTGTTTTTTATATGATTAAAAAAATAAAAAAATTATCTTGTACTTTTCACGAGCAAAAATTCAAAGAGAAAATTACAGCAAAACTATATTTATTTTGATTTATTTTTTTGTTTTTTTATCTATC
>NZ_MJYA01000050.1:0-4998 GCF_001763075.1 Campylobacter sp. BCW_4321
TCTTTTTTATAAAACACTTTAAAAACTTCATCACTTTGTTTGTGTTTTACCATATCATCTAAACCACATTTTTCTATAAACTCACAATCTTTAGCAAAAACTTCATTTTCTACATCAAATAAATCTTGTTTATAAGCATTTGATGAATGGGGATCACAAGAATGAACATCAATAATATAATCTTGTATATTTTTTTGCATAGCAAATCCTTTAAAAAATAGTATAAATTTTTATTTTTAGAATGACTTAAAATCTTTTTTAATTTTTATAAATATTAAGGATATTATTTTTTTATATTATGTTGATGATCTTTTTTATCAAAGTCATAAAATGTAACAAATATGGCTACGGCTATTGCAAAAGCTAAAATAATATATTGTCCTAATGAATGAGATAAATCCATATTGTTTACTTTGTAATATGTTATTTTAACATATAAATTATAACAAAAAAGAAAAAAATAAAATGAAAATAATAAGAAATTGATTTTTTATTATTTATTATGATAATCTTATTTGAGTACTTTTAAAAAGCTTAGAGTATAAAGTGTTGTGATGTAGCTTTTAAAAAGAAGAATAAAAACAAAGAAGCAGAAAACACCCTTATAAAAATTATTAATTATATTCACTAACCATAGATGTAATAAAAAATATTGAGTAAAATATAATCAAAACAAATTTCTATTTATTTTTATAAAAACTGCATTTTTAAATTTGCTATGTTATAATTAAAAAAAAGGTTGTATAAATATGAAAAATTATTATATTTCAGAAGGTGTAAAAGCTTTATTTTCTATCTATTTTAAAGATCAAACTGAAGAAAATTTCATTAAAGCTCTTAACGAATTTGCTAAAGAAAGCCAAATAAATTCTCAAGAAATAAAAGACAAATCTTTTAGAGAATTTAAAGAAGCCATTTCTAAATTACCAACTATAGATCTTTTGAATACTAGATTTGATAAGCTTGAATATTCAATAGGTGCTAAACTTGATAAGCTTGAAAATTCAGTTGATAAGCTTGAAAACAAACTAGATAGTTTTAAAAGAGAAGTTAGAACATATGTAATTATTCTTGCTACTTTAATGTTTATTTTACAGCCTACAATTTTTGATTTAATTTTGTCTATCTTTAAATCATTTCTAAGACAATAAGGTTTTTAGTTTTCACTTTCGTTAGTGTGTTTATCATTGAGATAATGAGCTACTAAAACCAATATGCCAAAAACGAGAGTGATAGCACCAATTAAAATAGCTATATTATAACCATCCATTTTTTCTCCTTTTTTCAAAAAAAGTTCAATCTTTAAGAAAGATTGATGATAATGCAACTACCGTTAAAATTAGCAAACTTTCAATTAAAATAATAAAAGCTCTACTATCGCCTGTTTGTAAACCATAAAGACTATTTATAAACAATCCTATGCCAATAGATTCCATGAATCTTAAGATTGCTTTTGTGGGTATTTTTGTAAATATTACTATTTTTTTGAAAAAATTTTTCTTTTTTCTCCTTATCTTATAACAAAAAAATGCTAAAAGTCAAGGGATAAAAACATATATCTAAGAATTAAAACCTCCAGAACAGATTAATTTTTATTTTTATCAAAATTATAAAATTTCACAAGTATAACAACTGATATTACAAAAGCCGATATAAAGTATCATCCTCTTTATTATTTAATAGCAATAATGTTTTCTAAATAAAATTTAAGTGTTTTAAAATACACATTGTTAGGATTATTTTTTAATTGACAGTACTTTATATAATATTAAAATCCACCTTTAGTGAGGAAGGTGGTTTAATTTTGACATTTAACCTGATAAGATCTTATATTCTCGTTTTCCACTTCATGGTTTGGCACTTGATAACATTCTTTAAAATTCTCACCTTTTAAGATTTTAATATAAGAGCTTGGAATAGCAATTTGATTTCTTATTCTTTGTGGATTATTGTCATAATTAACTAAATTTAAAACTTCTAAACTTCCAAGCTTCAAAGCTACTTGTCTTTCTCTTTTTTCAATCTTGTTCCAAACCCTTTGATTGATTTGTGGATTTTGTGGAGTAATATTACTCATTAAAAAAGTGCTTCTTTGAGCTTGAGTTGTTTTTCTCATAGAAGCATTAGAAAGAGTGTGTCCTCTATCATAACCACTGTTTCTATAATCACTCCATGTAGTACGATATTTTTTAGGAATATTTGTATCATCTTCAAAGCGTGGGCGTTTTTTGATTTGTTCGCCTTTTAAATTTTCCGCTTCCAATCTATAAGCTACAGCTTTTGTACCTTTTAGATTATAATCATAACAATTTAGATAATAGAATTTATCTAAAACTTGTGAACAACTTTGCTTAGTAAAATACTTAGCAAAATCTTCGCTTGGCTTGTATTGTGTATAATCAGCTAAGGCTAGAGTTGCTAGCAGTGGTAAGATTATAAGTTTTTTCATTTATTCTCCTATCTTTTTAAAAATTAATTCTCGATTTGTTTTTCAACTAATTTTCTCTTTCTTTTTTTAATTTATTGGTATTTTGGTTTATGATTTATATAAAAAGCAAGATCCTTATTATAACAGTTTCATTTTTTCTTAAATAGCGAAAAATGAAATGAGTGATAAAGATTTTGAGATTTTTCCATGTATAAAATAAGGCAGATTTTTATTTTATCAATAGCAATTATTATTAAAAAAAATAGCAGAAAATTTCATTTGCCTATATTAATGTAACTTTTTATTACAATCAGCATTTTCAAAAAACTTTATCATTATTTCAGCTTAAATTTTATCATTTAAAATTAAACTTGATATAAATCTTTTCGTATACTTTGCTCGCTCGATTTAAATATATAAAAGCATAATATTGAGTAATACTATGTAATTTTAAACAAGGCATGGTTTTTGATAAAATTTTTAGATGAAAAAATCTACAAGCTTGATTGTTTTATTGATTAATTCCAAAACAAGAACTAAAAATTAACAATCTTAGTCTATTAAAATTCTTTTTATACAATTAAAAAATAATTATTATATACAAATGTGAAAATATGGATAATACGCAAAAATATGCAGCTATAGATCTTAAGTCATTTTATGCTTCTGTTGAATGCATTTTAAGAAAATTAGATCCTCTAAATACCAATCTTGTAGTTGCGGATGAAAGTAGAACTGAAAAAACAATATGTCTTGCGGTATCTCCCGCATTAAGATCTTATAATATATCAGGCAGATTAAGACTATTTGAACTAATACAAAAAGTAAAAACAATCAATTACAAGCGCTTAAAAATTGCTAAATATTTCAGTGCAAAATCATACAATCATCTTGAACTAATAAATAATCCCAATTTAGAGCTTGATTACATTGTTGCAAAACCTAGGATGTCAACATATATAGACTATAGTTCTAAAATCTACAGCATTTATTTAAAGTATTTTGATCCAAAAGACATTCATATTTACTCCATTGATGAAGTATTTATTGATTTAACTCCTTATATCAAACATTATAAGCTATCTGCTGACAAACTCATTGAAAACATATTATTTGAAATTTTAAAAACAACTCAAATAACAGCAACTGCGGGAATAGGAACAAATCTTTACTTAGCAAAAATTGCAATGGATATATTAGCCAAAAAACAAAATATTAATAAAGATGGACTTTGCATAGGGTATTTGGATGAAATGCTTTATAGAAGAAAATTATGGCAACACACGCCCATAAATGATTTTTGGCGTATAGGCAAAGGATATGCAACAAAACTAAAAAGCATAGGCATTAACAATATGGGAGATTTAGCAAGATACTCTCTTAATAACGAGGATAAACTTTATCAAATTTTTGGAGTAAATGCTGAGTTATTAATCGATCATGCTTGGGGGTTTGAAAGCTGTACAATGCAAGCTATTAAAGAATATAAAAGCAAACATATCTCTAAGGTAATGGCTAAGGTTTTGCCTAAGCCTTATAGTTTTAAAAAAGCTAGAGATATGCTTAAAGAAATCGTCGATCATATGGTTCTTGAGCTAATTGAGCAAAATTTAACATGCAATCAAATCGTTTTAGATGTACAATATGATAAAGAAAGCTTAGAAAAGGTACAAAGCTACAATGGTCCAATGAGCAAAGATTCCTATGGAAGATCTATTCCAAAAAATGCACATTCAACAATCAATTTGGATTACCACAGCTCTTCCTTGGAAACTATTTGCAATAAAGGTTTAAAATTGTTTGATTTAATAGTTAATGCTGATTTTTTAATTAGAAAAATAAGTCTTACTCTTAATAATGTTGTAAAAAATGACACGATAAAAAAAATTAAAGAACCCAGTCTTTTTGCCGACATAGAACAGAAGGAAAATAAAAATTTTATAAAAGAAGAGAAATTACAAAAAGCTAGACTCGCGATTGTTCACAAATATGGAAAAAAATCTATTTTTAAAGCCTCGAGTCTTGAAAATGGCTTAAAAATTAATTCGCAAATAGGAGGACACAATGCCTAATAACCACGATGATATTATTAATATTAAATACAAAAAATCTACAAAATATCCTCTTATGCCATTAGAAAAAAGAGCGGCACAGTTTGCTCCATTTTCAGTGCTTAAAGGATTTGATGAAGCAATTGAAAAAAAGAAAAAAGAAATGGAAAGAAAGCTTGAAAAGTCTATCTATATAAACGAGTAATCATGTTTTTATGAGAAAAATATTTTAGATATAAAAATCAATTAAAAACAAGTAAAAAAATAAGTATTTTTTAAATAGTGTATTTTTTATACCACTTTTATCTCTATATATTTTAGACTTAAAATAAAATTAATTAAAATTAGTATTAAAATTTTATCTTTTTTTTCTGTGAATTTTCATATAAAAAATATTGTTTTTTATATGATTAAAAAAATAAAAAAATTATCTTGTACTTTTCACGAGCAAAAATTCAAAGAGAAAATTACAGCAAAACTATATTTATTTTGATTTATTTTTTTGTTTTTTTATCTATC
>NZ_MJYA01000051.1:0-4180 GCF_001763075.1 Campylobacter sp. BCW_4321
TTATTGATTCTAAAACGCATCACTTCCTTGTTAAAGTTTTTATGATAAGACTTCTTTATCTTAAGACGGAAAGCATTCAAACACTTAATATAAAACTAAATGATTTAGTCTTAACTAAGCTGTGAGTTTGAAACTTGTCTTTAATTTACAAATCTTAAATCTAATATTCTCTTTATTATAGAAATAAAGATAATTAAAAGATATAAGTTAAACCAAAGAAAAGATAAATAGGTTTTATCCTTTAACAAGTCCTGTAAAATTGTTTTTATTAAAACTTGCTTGTGACTCTTAACAATGATAATTAAAAAGAACATTTAGGTTTAAAACCTAAAGGAAGTATATATTAATATAATCATTATAAATATAAATACATAATGTATATGCTATTTATATCTATTAAAAAGTATATTCTTTTATAGCTAAAGATAAAAATAAATCTAAGTATAGAGTTTATATTTTATATTTAATCTACTTTATATACTTGCTTTAGATTTTAAAGCTTTTTTATTCAAATCTTTTTTATGGTGGGCCTAACAAGACTTGAACTTGTGACCTCACCCTTATCAGGGGTGCACTCTAACCAGCTGAGCTATAGGCCCTTAATAAATGGTGGAGAATAGCGGGATCGAACCGCTGACCTCCTGCGTGCAAAGCAGGCGCTCTCCCAGCTGAGCTAATTCCCCATAAACAATTAGCTTTATCATCAATCTTTGAAATCTAAACAAGAATCAATTGAGTTTACATATTGAAGTAATAGTGGTGAGACTTATTACTTTGTACTCTAGAAAGGAGGTGATCCAACCGCAGGTTCTCCTACGGTTACCTTGTTACGACTTCACCCCAGTCGCTGATTCCACTGTGGACGGTAACTAGTTTAGTATTCCGGCTTCGAGTGAAATCAACTCCCATGGTGTGACGGGCGGTGAGTACAAGACCCGGGAACGTATTCACCGTAGCATGGCTGATCTACGATTACTAGCGATTCCGGCTTCATGCTCTCGAGTTGCAGAGAACAATCCGAACTGGGACATATTTTATAGATTTGCTCCACCTCGCGGTATTGCGTCTCATTGTATATGCCATTGTAGCACGTGTGTCGCCCTGGGCATAAGGGCCATGATGACTTGACGTCGTCCACACCTTCCTCCTCCTTACGAAGGCAGTCTATTTAGAGTGCTCGGCCGAACCGTTAGCAACTAAATACGTGGGTTGCGCTCGTTGCGGGACTTAACCCAACATCTCACGACACGAGCTGACGACAGCCGTGCAGCACCTGTCTCTAAGTTCTAGCAAGCTAGCACCCTCATATCTCTATAAGGTTCTTAGGATATCAAGCCCAGGTAAGGTTCTTCGCGTATCTTCGAATTAAACCACATGCTCCACCGCTTGTGCGGGTCCCCGTCTATTCCTTTGAGTTTTAATCTTGCGACCGTACTCCCCAGGCGGTACACTTAATGCGTTAGCTGCATTACTGAGATGACTAGCATCCCAACAACTAGTGTACATCGTTTAGGGCGTGGACTACCAGGGTATCTAATCCTGTTTGCTCCCCACGCTTTCGCGCCTTAGCGTCAGTTGAGTTCCAGCAGATCGCCTTCGCAATGGGTATTCTTGGTGATATCTACGGATTTTACCCCTACACCACCAATTCCATCTGCCTCTCCCTCACTCTAGACTATCAGTTTCCCAAGCAGTTTAATGGTTAAGCCATTAGATTTCACAAGAGACTTGATAATCCGCCTACGCGCCCTTTACGCCCAGTGATTCCGAGTAACGCTTGCACCCTCCGTATTACCGCGGCTGCTGGCACGGAGTTAGCCGGTGCTTATTCCTTAGGTACCGTCAGAATTCTTCCCTAAGAAAAGGAGTTTACGCTCCGAAAAGTGTCATCCTCCACGCGGCGTTGCTGCGTCAGGGTTTCCCCCATTGCGCAATATTCCCTACTGCTGCCTCCCGTAGGAGTCTGGACCGTGTCTCAGTTCCAGTGTGACTGATCATCCTCTCAGACCAGTTAAGCGTCATAGCCTTGGTAAGCCATTACCTTACCAACTAGCTGATACTATATAGTCTCATCCTACACCGAAAAACTTTCCCTACTCAACTTATGTTAAGCAGGAGTATAGAGTATTAGCAGTCGTTTCCAACTGTTGTCCTCTTGTGTAGGGCAGATTAACTATACCTTACTCACCCGTGCGCCACTAATCCACTTCTAGCAAGCTAAAAGCTTCATCGTTCGACTTGCATGTATTAGGCACGCCGCCAGCGTTCACTCTGAGCCAGGATCAAACTCTCCATAATAAACCTTCTTTAGCATCAAGGCAAAGCCTTGACTAAGAAGCAAGCTAAAGGCCTACCCCGCCAACCTAATATAGATAAACTACTTAGATTGCATTAAAGAGATAAACCTTATTACTTTTATAGATAGTTTAATCTTTTTCTTCAAAGAAAAAGTTATGAAAGATTAAAAGAAAAGCTTTTAATCTTTTTAAATTAGATTGAATAGATTTTACATAATTGCTTATGCCTAAATCTTTCTGGCTCAATCGATCACTTATTTAGATTTCAAAGATTGACTAATAAGATTTGAATAACAATACTAAGTTAAAAGAACAAAACAAAAAATCATTTTTAAAAGAAAAGTTTTTAAATTAAAAACAAGATTTATAAAAAAGCTTTTTAGTTTTAAATTAAAAAATTAAGAAAGTTAAAAACTCAAATAATTTAAAAACTTAAAAAATCTAAAATAAAGTTAATTTATAAAATCTACTCAGTTAGTGAAACTTTATAATTTAAAAGATTTTAAGTCCTTTTTTCAAAAAAGGAAATGAAAGTATAACCAATTAAACTTAAAAGGGGATTAAATAAAGGATTAAATAGTATAAATATTTGGTAGGTTTTTGAAAATTTTGTATAAAAATATATTTAAAGATTATATAATTTAAAATTGCAAAAAGCAATCAGACTTAATTAAATATAAATTTAAAATAAGTATAATTTTAAAATATTTTATATCAAAGGAAGAGAATGAAAAAAATATTTAGTGTTATTTTAGTTGCCTTGGTTGGCTTATTTTTAAACGCTTGCAATGATTCTAAAAACAAAGAAACAAATGCAAGCGTAGAATTAAAGGTTGGAACCGCCCCAAACTATAAACCTTTTAATTATAAAGAAAATTCAAAACTCACAGGTTTTGATACGGATCTAGTAGAAGAGATCGCCAAAAAAAATGGTATTAAAATTGTTTGGGTTGAAACCAATTTCGATGGGCTAATACCTGCTTTAAAAGCTGGTAAAATTGATATGATTGCCTCGGCTATGAGTGCAACAGATGAAAGAAGACAGAGTGTTGATTTTACTAAACCTTACTATATGAGTAAAAATCTTTATCTTAAACTAAAAAGTAACAATTTACTTCAAACGAAAAATGATTTAGAAGGTAAAAAAATAGGAGTTCAACTAGGAACTTTACAAGAAAATACTGCAAAAGCTATCAAAAATGCACAAGTGCAAAGCAATAAAGATTTAAATATTGCTATTTTAGCACTAAAAAACAACAAAATTGATGCTATTATCGCAGATGAAGATACTGCTAAAGGTTTTTTAGCTGAAAATCCAGACTTGATAAGTTTTTACCAAGAAATGGATGGTGGAGAAGGCTTTAGCTTTGCTTTTGATAAAAACAAACAAAAAGAATTGGTAGAAATTTTTGATAAAGGTATAGATGAGACAAAAACCAATGGATTTTACAATACTTTGATCAAAAAATATGAACTAGAGTAAGCGTGAAAATTCACGCTTATACAACTTAAATCTTCGTTGTGTTTTGTAAAATAACATTTCATATAATTTTACTTTTATTAAACTAACTTCTTTATTTAAAACAAATTTTAATTAAAATTTAACAATATTGATGATTTTCAATGTTAGTATTTAATTATATTTTAAGTTTAAATATTTTATCATTCCGCAGTTTTATATTTGATATTATTATTAAAATATGATTTATAAAACCAATCTTTAAAAAATTTAAAATAAGGAAGGAGAAAAATATTTGAGTAAAAATATTATTTCAAGTAAGATGTTTACGGGGGGGGGGGATTAGAAAATCCCATTTAAATTCTAAAAAGATAGTTTTATCTTTAGCTGCTATTTCTTTCTTAGCTAGTTGTGCAAATGCTGC
>NZ_MJYA01000052.1:0-9717 GCF_001763075.1 Campylobacter sp. BCW_4321
TAGATATAATTTTCCGCAAGAACTTCGAGCTAAAATACTAGCTTATGCTAAAGAGCATAATATAAAAGAGTAAACCACAAAAGAAAGGAAAAACAATGCAAAAAATACTTCAAATCGATTTAGAAAAAAGAAAAGCTTTAGAGAATTTCAAAAATCTAGCTTTATTAGGATTAGGTGGAACAATGCTTTTAAATTTAAAAGAACAAGCTTTGGATTTTACTCAAGAATTAACTTATATAAATACTTATGATAAGTATTTAAATTTAAAGCTTGATTCTTTTTATATCCCTTCTACACTTTTATCTTTGCTTCAATTAACTCAAAAAAGCAAAGAAGCTTTTTATATCAATGTTTTAATCAATAGCGATACACATTATAAAAATCCTTTATTACAATATGCTATTACCCAAAAACAAGAACAAGAAAATATCGTTTATGCTTTAAAAAATAATGAAAATATTAATGCTTCTTTTGCAAATCTTAATGCTTTAAAATTAGCCTTAGAAGAAAAGAATTTTTATCTTAATTTTATAGATTTAAACAGCAAAGAAAGTCTTTTAAGTTTTTATAATCAAATAATAAGCAATAATCATTTTAGAAATTATTTTTATTTTAAAGATAATCAATTTTTTATTAAAAAAGATATAAAAAATAAAATTTTATTTCATAGTATTCACTCTTCTTCTATTATAAGTAATTATCTTAGATTGTTAAATGATTTTAATACTTTAAGCAAGATAGAACTCATAAATATATTAGAAAGTTTAAGTTTATACAATCTTTCAACTTTAATACAAACTATGCAAACTATACAATCAAAAAATGAATATAACTCAAAAGACTTTGATAAAGATAGTATCTTTTTATCTAATATGATTATGAATGTGAGATTGAAGTAAAAAGATAGTAGATTTGGTAAATTTAAATCTTGTTAAGTTTATTATTTAGTTCAAATAAAAAATATAAAAAAATATAGAAATTCAATAGAAGAAGAGAAGCTTAGTTAAAAGTTTGTTTGGTTAAGCCAAAGGGATTGTTCTAAACCCTGCAAAAGCAGGGGATACTCAAGAAGCCTTGACATAGCAAAGCATTAAGAGTATAATTATTAGAACAATGTTTAGCAATTTAATCACCGCCTTTCTAGGTTATGATTAATGCCAAAGGTAGCCGCCTTTGGCATCTACCTTTTATAATTATACCAAACAAACTCTTTAACTTCTTAAAACAGTCCATGAAAAGATTTTACTTTTTATTCTTTAGCACTTTGTTTTTTGCACCTTCATTTTTATTTGGTGCAACTGAAATAGCTAATAGCAATTTAATTTATACTTGGGGTTATGGCGATGTGATGAATGAAATCATGCAAGCTGTTAAAGGTATAACCACTGAAACAAGTTATATCGTTAATGCAGCCTTAGCTATCTCATTATTGCTTTTTAGTATCAAAAAAGCAATGGATGGACAAACAAATCCTGTGTTTGAATTTGGAAAAATGTTTATACTTTTTGCTGTAGTGTGGCAGATGTTTTTAAGGGCGCCAAATGACAATAATCACCGCTTCATGATTCACGATGAAGTAACAAGTAAAGATTATGTCATTTCTCAAATTCCTATAGGCATAGGAAAAAGCTTTGCATTAATGACACAATTTGAGAAGGTTATCCTAGAAGCTATGGAAAAACATTTTTCAACTCCACAATCTACAAATTTCTCTAACGCAGGTTTAGGTTTTTCACTTCAAGTGATGAGTACTTTACCAAGCGTAAAGCTTTCGGCTATTGATGCAACTTTGCAAAAAAATATTGATTTTTATTTTAGAAACTGCGTTTCAGTAGGTATCTTGCTTAATCAACAAGGTAGAAATCTTTTTCAAAACTCTGATAATTTAATGCAAGATCTTTTCACAAACATAGGCAATGGCTCTCAGCTTACTCCTTTGTTTAAAAATAACAATAATGTTGAAGAACAAAGTGTTGTGCCTTGTTCTGATGCAGGTCCTCAAATCGTTGAAATGATTCAAAACGATACAGATGAAGCTATGAAGATTCATGCTGCTTTGCTTGGTATGGTAGATGATATGACAAATTATGAGCAAAAGTTCTTAGGCGCTGCACAAATCTATAACGAACAAGCTGTAAGTGCTAGATCTTATTTACAGCAATCCATGATAATGCTTGCTTCTCAAGATGCAATCATTAATACCGCTAAATCAGTAGGATTAAATCCTGCTTCTGTGGCTGCAAATACTGCTTATGCGGATCAGCAATTTTATGCAAGTATGCAAGCACAAGGACACATGGCGCAAACTTATTTGCCTTTAGCTAAAGCTTATTTAACAGCTATTATCATAGGTTTATCTTGGCTTGTTGCTTTGCTTTCTATTGTATTTGGCTCTTACGCACATATTAAGATGTTTTTTACTCTATGTATTTGGATAGTGCTTTGGACTCCTATTCTTTGTATTATTAACTATCTAAATGATTATAATCTTATGAAAGTTGCACAAGTAATAACAGGTGGAAAAGCAGCTTTAAGCTTAGGAGATAATATGCTTATATTCAAAGAAGTAGCAAGTAGATCAAATTTCATGAATTATCTTGTAATGAGTACTCCTGTTTTAGCTTATGCTATAGCTAAAGCAAGTGAGCAAGGATTTATAACTTTTGCTTCTGGATTATCTCAAGCTCTAACAGGTGCTTCAAGAGCTGCTGGAAGCTTTGCAAATCAGCAAGCCTTATCTACACAAACTAGCATTGCTGCTCCTAGAGGAGATGAAGTTTGGGCGATGAATGCAGGGGTAGTGAGTTTGCAAGGTGCTACTAGCATAGGAAGCAGTAGATATTCTACTACTAGCATAGCAGGGGGTGGAACAACTGTGGCTGATGTAAATACAGGTTCTAAAATAAGTGGTGATATGCAAGGCGTTACTGCTGCTAACATTGCAGGACTTAGTGCTAGTGATATGAAATCAAAACAAGCTTCTTTAGCAGGTGAAGTTTCTCAAGGTATTAGCGATGCTTTAAAAACAGGACAAACTTCTCAATCTGTTGCTAATATGGCATTTGATCATTCTGCTTCTCATGGTATTAATGCTCAAGCACAAGAAATCTTTAAAGCAAGTTCTACTATGGCATTTGATAAGATGGCTCAAGCAGGAGATCAAAGAGCGCAAGAAATTTCTACTTCTTTACATGCTGGCGGTACAGTTGTTATTGCAGGTGGAAAAGTTCAATTAACCGAAGCTGATGGTACAAGTAGAACCTTTCAATTCTCAGAAAAAGAAATGCAACAATGGGCTAAGGACTTTGGGGATAATGTGGCTTCTACTTATGCTCGTGATGATTCAGCTAGAGCCTCTCTTAATAATGCTTTCTCAACCTTTACAGGTAAAGAATTCTCTCAAGTGCATTCAGCTATTAATAAATATAGCTCGGTTGAATCGTTTGCAAGCAATGTTAACTCTGATTCTGTGCCTAAAGCACTCAATAATTACATTCGTTCAGGTGATAATGCAGCAATTACAAATGCTTGGAATAGTGGTAATATCGGAAAAGCTATGGCAATGGCTTCTGATGATTTCCAAAGATGGAGCGTTAACAATCCACAACAACTCTCTAAATACTTTAACGCAGGAGATTTTAGTAGTCCGCAAAACACTATGGGTTCTGTAGGCATGCAAAATTATTATAGTCCTTCTACAGCTTCTGCAATCCATAAAGGCAATTATGGCACAGTAGATTCAGCAGCCGTAGGATTTGGAAATAGTTATGAAGCTGATAAGAAATCTATGGCAGAAGGACATTTTAACACTACAGGACAAAACACAGCTTGGGGACAAGGTAATTCACAAGGAACAGTGCAACAAGAAGTTCAAGGACAGGTTAATAATGCGGTAAATCAATTTAGCAAACCTACAGAACAAAGAATGGCAGGACATTTTGTAGATGCAACTGCAGGAGAAGGTTCATTATTAAATAGGGCAGGAAGTGGAATGATAAAATGGGGTGAAAGTGTAGGAGAAACTGCCAAAATGTTTGGTTGGGGAAGTGGAATGCCTAGCACTCCGCCTCCGCAAAATAATTCTACAACTTCTACGCCTCCAAATTCTGCTCCTCCTGCGCCTAAAATACCTTTCTAAAATAAGCAAGCTAATTTAGGCTTGCTTATAAATTACCATAAAACTAAATTTCCCCCCACAAATGTATTGTTTCCTATTTTGGTAACCATATCACCGCCTATAAATGTAGTATTGCCTATTTTAGTAACCATTTTATTACCTATAAAAGTAATATTTCCTATTTTGGTAACCATATCACCGCCTATAAATGTAGTATTGCCTATTTTAGTAACAGCATTTCCGCCTATAGCCCTTGCATTATTTATAATATTATCTATATCATCAAAATTATCATAGTTGTTTTGTTTTTTGTTTTTAAATTTATCTGAAAAATAACCCAAAAAATAATCAAACTCTGTTAAAATAACGATTAAAATCATTTTAGGTACTCTAAAAACCACTTTCACTAATTCATAAGGCAATTTTAAAATACCTATGAAAAGATTTTTAACTCCACTTTTAGAACTATCTTTTTTAATACTTTTTATGGTTTTTATCCAAGCTAAAGCATAATATAAAATGAAAGCAGTTGCTATTAATCCTATAAGTGTTTTTGTAAATATTTCATTCTTGCTTATAAATAAAATGCCTATATTAGTCAAAATCAATACAAGAAACACAATAAAAGTGATCTTTAATTTCATATTTACTGCTTTATCCATCTTTATTCCTTTCAATTATAACTTATTCATATTTTTAATAAAATTATACCATATTTTAATAAATTTTGCAAGTATTTTTGCTATAAAATGCCTATTTTTTAGTGGTTTTAACGGGGTTCTTTTTTTTATTTGACTTGGGAAAAGTCGCCAAAATCTTCATCGGTTTAATTGTATTTTCACGCTACTTTGTTCGCATTACTTTTAAGCATAGCTTCTATACTTAAATGACAGTCCAATTCTTCCCATTCGATGCCTGTATTATCACAGATAAAATGCCATTTTTCTAAATCTTCTAAATTTGCATTTTCAAGTTCTTTGTACCATTTTAAAGGAGTTTGGATTATGCGTTCGTCTTCTAATAAAACAATAAGATAATCTTTATTGAATTTTACATTCTTTGCCTTAACTAAAGTATTCATTCCATCTCCTTTCAAATTCAAGTTTGTGTTTTTTGACAGTTTTTAGAATAAAAGACAAATCTTTGTTTTTAAAACTGCTGAATCGAACTTGTAAATCTTCTAAATTAATTTTCGCAAATTCATTACCTTTCATAACATGAATATGCTTTGGTTCATGTTCATTTGAATAAAAGAAAAACTTAAAGCCATTGATTTCTAAAAGAGTGGGCATAATTTTCCTTACTTTATTCATAATTTTAATAAAATTATACCATTTTTTAATAATTTTTGCAAGTATTTATGCTATAAAATGCCTATTTTATGGGATTTTGAACGGATTTCTTTTTTATTTGACAAGGTTATTTTTGTAAATCGTAATTAAAAGTATTTTATCGTTTTTTAAATCTATATAATATGGAATGACATATTTCTTAAAGATAAAATCTCTTATGTTTTCATCATTAAAAAGAGTAGATTTTCGAAATTTATAAGGCATATTGTCAATGCACAAAATAGCATCTTTTAAAGATTTTGAAAAATAATTTTTTGCACTCACACTATCTTTAGCAATAAAGGCTAAAATATTATTAAGCTCTTTTTTAAATTTATCACTTTCCACAATTTTCATTCACAGCCATTCGCTACCTAATGGAGTTACTGATAATTTTCCTTGTTTATAGTGTAATAAAGTTTCTTCAGCTTCTTTTTTTATTTCATCTATGGTTCGATTATCTTCATAATTATCCAAAGTAGCTTCTAAATCATTTTTAGAAATTTTAAAAATAGCTCCTGCATTTTTTGACAAACATTCTAAACTTTTTATAAAATCAATATCATCACTTGTAATGGTTATAGTGTGCATTATAATTTCCTTTTTAAAGTTTATTAACATGATAATACCATTTTTTAATAATTTTTGCAAGTATTTATGCTATAAAATGCCTATTTTATGGGATTTTGAAACGGATTTCTTTTTTATTTAACTTGGAAAAATGAATGAGAATTTGTAGTTTCATGTACTAACAAAGGCAAGGGGCTTTTCTGCCCCTGCGGTTTTGTTAGAAAAATACTTCAACTTTAAGCTTAAAAAACCTAAAATTTAGGTATAATCTCACAAAACGCTTACTATGTCGTTTCATAGTTAGCCTTTGTTGTAATTTTCCGCTAGAGTTGCAGCTCTAAAGCGGATTTTTTATTATAGCGAATCTTGTTTTTTGCTTTTCTAATTTTTTGCCAATCTTTTCTATTTTTTTGTAATTGTTTTAATTTACAAAAATTTTGTTTTAGCCTATTATTAATTGTTTACATGGTAAAATTATTTCAAACTTGTTTTAATAATTGCAAAGGTTTTAGTCTCTTGTTAATTGTTTACATGGTAAAATAGACTTATCTCAAAAGCCTATTTTACCAATGTTTTCACTTTCAAATGGTGTTTTTTACCCATTCAGATTCAACTATTGAAAGAACTCTTGCGGTTTTGTAAATATTATCATGCGGATTTAGTATAGTTCTCACGGCGTAATACTGTTCGTTTTTTACCTCTTCTTTTTCAACTACAACTATCGTATCAACTGATTCTTCTTGAAGTTTCAAAGGAATGTATAAAACTACTCTTTGCTTATAAGCTGCAGGAATAATCATCTTTTGAAGATTATAATTATCTTTGATGATTTTCAATTCACCATTAATAATGTGTCCTATGAACCTATCATTTAGTTTTTTCACAATTTCAGGTAATCGCTCTTTTCTCTCAAAAAGATGCAAATGATTTACCCTAAAATCCAATTTACTGTCAAAAATGATTTCATTTTTGAATGTATCATAATCGCTTAAAGATTTAGGTATTTCTAAATCATCTAAAACTCTATCTCCATTAGAACAAAATTTTCTAAAAATATATCCTCCATTTTCCTGCTTTTCAAAGCATGCAAATATTGGAAAAACACCTGTACTATACAAACCTGTATTGAAACATGCCTTTGTTTTGTCTTTATTATAAGTAATAATATCAGGATAGCTTTTATTTTCGTAAATGAACTCAAAATATTTAAATAGATAAGAAAATAAAATATTATTTCCATTTCCCCAAAATTCTTTTTGAGCTATATTAGAAAGCTCTTGGAGTGTATTTAGAAAATTTGGAAAATAGGCAAATTGAAACAACAAAGGTTTCTCTTCAACTTTGTTTTGAATTTGATCACGATTTGAAGTCTTGTTTCTTGTGGTAGCTTTTTTAACATAAACTAAAGAAGGTTTGTTTTCATCTTTTTCAAGATCAAAACCTGCTTCTATTAATGCCTTACTACAATTGATTTTTAAATCATATTTTCTTTTCAAATATTGACTGATATGTCCTGTAGTAACATGGTCAAATTTAGTTTTACTATCTTCATAGGCTTCTAAAATTAATTTTTCTATGTTTTTTTCCACGCTAAAAACCTAATTGTCCTTTCTTATAATCTTCTAAACCTTTCAATAGTCCAAAAAGTATGTCAGAATCAACCGCTCCTTCAATAGGAGTGCCTATTACTTTTCCTGTTGGAGTTAAAATATAAGTTGTTGCGAGTTAATTGCAAATCAACTAAATAAAATACATATATTACAAGTTGTTTTCAAGCAATATGTAATTTTATTTCAATATGTGATACACATTAATACAACTTTACTTCAAGTATAGTTTATGTTTATGTAAATTTTTATTTCAACTTAACTACACTTTTACTACAACATAACTACAACTTGAGTGCAAAAAAACGCTACTTGATAAACTGCATTTTATTTTCAACTTAACTACAACTTAACTACAACATAATTACAACTTGAATTCAACTTTATTACAATTATTTTCAACTTAACTACAATTTGAGTTCAACTTTATTACACTTTCACTACACTTTAACTACAAAAATGTGAAAATTTGCATGTTTTTTGAAGTAAAAGTGTAGTTAATATGTAGTTAATGTTATTTTTACTATAACTTGAGTGTAACTTTATTACAACTTAACTACAAAAAAGAGTTTGTTTAAAATACTATTTTATAGGGTTTTTAATATTAATTTAATTTTTATTGTTGAAAAAATATACTAAAAAGTGTAATAAAAAATAAAATATCAATATTTAGGGCTTATTATGTTAAAACCCTTATTTTTAGGTTCTTTTGCTTTTTTTGAAAAAAATGTAAAAAGTTGAGCCAATGGGCATAATGCAATAATATAGCCTAAATATAGGCGTTTAAATCTTATTGTTGTAGGCAAATTATGCTAATGTTTTACCGACATTTTGCGATTTGTAAAAAGCTTTTAAAATATCTATTTTGTAGGTTTTTAAGCATTGTTGATAATCGAGTTATTGTGTAAGATTTTTGGCAAAAATAGACTTTAGAGCTAAAAACTGCAAAATTTTCTTCATGGCGTGTATTTTTGATTGTGCTTGATTTATAGCGATAATATGAGAGCTAGGGCTTATTTTAGAAGTTCTTGCGAATTTTCAAAAATGCTTTGCAGTTTTGAAATGGGCTGTGGTTTTTGTTTTGTGTTGCGATTTTTGTAGGTTTTTTTGTGTTTTTTTGATTGCAAGTGGGTATCTTGAATGGATATAGGGTTTAAAATGACAGAATTAGCCTTTAAAAGGCTAAAATGATTTTTTTAATGTTTTTATCGTTTTAGGGTTATTTTTTTGATTTTTGGGCGTTTTTTGAAAGAATATCGATTAGTGTTTCAAAATCTTGGATTTCTGATTTGGTAATTTTGAATTTATCTTTGAGGGTTAGGAATTGATAGGCTGAAACTATATCAAGCTTTGGGTATTTGGCTTGTAAATCGATAATGCTCTCATGGTTTTTAACTCTTTTTAGTTTGGCAATAAAAGTGTTTTTTGTTTTTTTGATATAAGCTATAACAGCAGGTGTCATTTTGCTTTTGTTTTCATCTGTTTTGCCATAGATTGAGAGTATGAATGCTAGACAGCTAGTTATATTGATAAATAATTTATCGTTTTTCTCTTTGTGGATTATTTTGCTTATGTAGATTTTGGTAAACCAAGTTTCTATGGCTTTGTGCATTTTGTTTTTTCGCTTGGGCGTGTATTAGTTTTAGACATAAGTTTTCTTCTGTGGTTTTAGTGCTTTATGAAATTATACCGTATTTTTATTTAACTTGGGTATGAAATGAGTATTTTTATATATCAGGGAAAGTTTATGCTAGAAATATGTTTAAAAAATGGCAAAGATAGGGAGTAAATGAGAAAGAATGAGGCAATAAATAAGGCAATAAATGAGGGAATAAATGAGGTGATAAATGAGAGAAAGAATGAGTATAAAGGCTATAAGGATTTGTGTTAAGGATAGCGTTAAGATGAGATTTGAATGCGTAGAATGCAAGATAGGGAGGAATGGGAGATGGGGTATAAAGGGGGTGATAAATGAGGGGATAAATGATGAAAATTATTCAATGAAATGTAGCGGATAAAGAAGGGGGGATAAATGAGGTGATAAAGGGCGAGAAGAAGACTTTTCTATTTCAAAGGCTAAAAATACTTTAGG
>NZ_MJYA01000053.1:0-1285 GCF_001763075.1 Campylobacter sp. BCW_4321
AAATCATTTTAAATAAGGAAGGAGAAAAATATTTGAGTAAAAATATTATTTCAAGTAAGGTGTCTACGGGGGGGGGGATTAAAGAACCCTGTTTAAATTCTAAAAAGATAGTTTTATCTTTAGCTACTATTTCTTTCTTAGCGAGTTGTGCTAATGCTACACTTACTCCTGAAATAAAAACTTATGATGAAGCAAATAAAAATACTAAAGCTAGATCAGCAGCGGGTATGTATAATGCTCAAGCTAAAATTGATACGACTATAAACGGTCCCCATGGTGATAAAATAGAAACTACCGATAAAGGTCCTCATTCTATAACAATTGAAAAAAATGGAACTCTAGGTAATATAGGTAATAACGATAAAATCATCTATATTCATGCTAGCAACAGTGATACTCTTACTCTTACTAATCTTACCAATAAAGGAACTATTAACGGTAAGGTAGCTGTAGAACATGATCAAGGTTTTGCAGGAACCATCACTGTTAACACCTTTGAAAATACAGGTCAAGTTAATGGTCAAATTTATATGGGAGTTTGGGGAGGTCAGGGAACTCTCACTGTGGATCAGTTTGATAACAGTGGAACTATAGCTTCAAGCGATAAAGGAGTTTTTTTCGAAGGCGGTGCTAATAATAAATCCACGATTAATAATTTTAACAATACTGGAGTTATAACAACTTCAACAAATAAAGAAGCTGTTCAGTTTAATTATACCGATGTTAAAACCATTACCAATAATGGAAACATTAAAAGCGAAGGACATAGAGGTATAAGCATAAATAATTCAAGTGTACAAACTCTTAATAATAGTGGCACTATTCAAACCAGCAATCAAGATGTAAAAAACTGGGATACACAAGCAATATATATTGGCAATTCTACAATCCAAACATTTATCAATAGCAAAAACGGAATCTTAAAAGGTGATGGAAGAAAAGATCCAGGAGGACCTAATGGGGCTGCATTTGCGAGCTCTGGGGTTAATCTTCAAGCTTCTACTATAAAAAATTTTGATAACTCAGGCATTCTTTCGGGAAGAGTAGGTATAAATATATCAAGTACTACTATAGATAATTTTAAAAACAGTGGCACTATAGAAGGAACATCTGGAGCCAAACAATTATCAGGAGCAGTATTCATTCAAAGTTGGGGAACTTCAAGCTCCACTATTAAAAATTTTGAAAACACAGGCCTAATTAAAAATCAAAACGGCAATGCTATCTTCATAGGTGATGGCAACAAGATAGAAACCCTTACAAATAAAGGAACTATAGAAGCAGG
>NZ_MJYA01000054.1:0-3193 GCF_001763075.1 Campylobacter sp. BCW_4321
CAAACTGCTGATAAGGCTATGGATGAGCAACTTAAGATCTTAGATACTATCAAGACTAAAGCTACTCAAGCAGCTCAAGATGGTCAAAGTTTAAAAACAAGAACCATGCTTCAAGCCGATATAAACCGTTTGATGGAAGAGCTTGATAATATCGCAAATACTACAGCTTTTAATGGCAAGCAACTTTTAAGTGGAAATTTTACCAATCAAGAATTTCAAATCGGTTCAAGTTCAAATCAAACTATAAAAGCAAGCATTGGACCAACTCAGTCTTCAAAAATCGGTGTTACAAGATTTGAAACGGGTTCGCAAAGCTTTACTTCAGGTGTGGTAGGACTTACTATAAAAAACTATAATGGTTTAGAAGATTTTAAATTTGATAGTGTTGTGATTTCAACCTCTGTTGGAACAGGACTTGGAGCTTTAGCTGAAGAGATTAATAAAAGTGCCGATAAAACAGGAGTTAGAGCAACTTATGATGTAAAAACTACAGGAGCTTATGCTATAAAAGAAGGAACTACTTCTCAAGACTTTGCTATCAATGGGGTTATAATTGGTCAAATTTCTTATAAAGACGGAGATAATAATGGTCAGTTAATCTCAGCTATCAATGCGGTTAAAGACACAACAGGAGTTCAAGCTTCTAAGGATGAAAATGGTAAGCTTGTTCTTACTTCAGCTGATGGTAGAGGGATTAAAATCACTGGAGATATAGGAGTTGGTTCTGGAATTTTAGGAACACAAAAAGAAAATTACGGAAGATTATCTTTAGTAAAAAACGATGGTAGAGATATTAACATCAGCGGAACCAATCTTAGTGCTATAGGTATGGGAACAACTGATCTTATTTCTCAATCTTCAGTATCTTTAAGAGAATCTAAAGGTCAAATCGATGCAAATATAGCTGATGCCATGGGCTTTAATTCTTCTAAAGGCGGAGGAAAACAGATATTAATAGGTTACAGTGATGCTGCCTCTTACATGAGTTCTGCTGGTTCAGGATTTTCTTCTGGTTCAGGATTTTCTGTAGGTAGTGGTAAAAATATGTCTGTTACCATATCTTCTTCTGTTACTTTTTACTCTTCTATGTCAACAGCATCTGGTATTTATACTGTTTCTAAAGGTTCAGGTTTTTCAGAAGGTTCAGGAAATTCTCAATTTGCACTTTTAAAAACTTCAGCAGGTAATAAAGCTGGAACAGTAGATAAGAGTGCAGGTGTAACTACTCTTAAAGGTGCTATGGCTGTAATGGATATAGCTGAAACTGCTATAACAAATCTTGATCAAATCAGAGCAGATATTGGTTCGGTGCAAAATCAAGTTACATCAACTATAAACAACATCACCGTAACCCAGGTTAATGTTAAATCAGCTGAATCTCAAATCAGAGATGTAGACTTTGCAAGTGAGAGTGCAAACTACTCTAAAGCAAACATCTTAGCTCAAAGTGGATCTTATGCTATGGCTCAGGCAAATTCTAGTCAGCAAAATGTTTTAAGACTGCTTCAATAGTTAGTTTAAAAAATACTGCGATATATACAAATCCAAGCCTAGTTTAGCGCTAGGCTTTTTTTATTTTGGATGTTTTTTAAACTTGGAACACTTCTTGCTTTAATCTTTTCGATGCAATATTTTGAAAGGATTTAAAATGGGTTTTAGGATAAATACCAACATCGGTGCGTTAAATGCACATGCAAATTCAGTTGTTAATGCTAACGAGCTTGACAAGTCTTTAAGTAGGCTTAGTTCTGGTCTTAGGATTAACTCCGCAGCAGATGATGCTTCAGGGATGGCTATAGCAGATTCTTTGCGTTCTCAAGCAGCCACTTTAGGTCAAGCTATAAACAATGGTAATGATGCTATAGGCATCTTACAAACTGCTGATAAGGCTATGGATGAGCAACTTAAGATCTTAGATACTATCAAGACTAAAGCTACTCAAGCAGCTCAAGATGGTCAAAGTTTAAAAACAAGAACCATGCTTCAAGCCGATATAAACCGTTTGATGGAAGAGCTTGATAATATCGCAAATACTACAGCTTTTAATGGCAAGCAACTTTTAAGTGGAAATTTTACCAATCAAGAATTTCAAATCGGTTCAAGTTCAAATCAAACTATAAAAGCAAGCATTGGACCAACTCAGTCTTCAAAAATCGGTGTTACAAGATTTGAAACGGGTTCGCAAAGCTTTACTTCAGGTGTGGTAGGACTTACTATAAAAAACTATAATGGTTTAGAAGATTTTAAATTTGATAGTGTTGTGATTTCAACCTCTGTTGGAACAGGACTTGGAGCTTTAGCTGAAGAGATTAATAAAAGTGCCGATAAAACAGGAGTTAGAGCAACTTATGATGTAAAAACTACAGGAGCTTATGCTATAAAAGAAGGAACTACTTCTCAAGACTTTGCTATCAATGGGGTTATAATTGGTCAAATTTCTTATAAAGACGGAGATAATAATGGTCAGTTAATCTCAGCTATCAATGCGGTTAAAGACACAACAGGAGTTCAAGCTTCTAAGGATGAAAATGGTAAGCTTGTTCTTACTTCAGCTGATGGTAGAGGGATTAAAATCACTGGAGATATAGGAGTTGGTTCTGGAATTTTAGGAACACAAAAAGAAAATTACGGAAGATTATCTTTAGTAAAAAACGATGGTAGAGATATTAACATCAGCGGAACCAATCTTAGTGCTATAGGTATGGGAACAACTGATCTTATTTCTCAATCTTCAGTATCTTTAAGAGAATCTAAAGGTCAAATCGATGCAAATATAGCTGATGCCATGGGCTTTAATTCTTCTAAAGGCGGAGGAAAACAGATATTAATAGGTTACAGTGATGCTGCCTCTTACATGAGTTCTGCTGGTTCAGGATTTTCTTCTGGTTCAGGATTTTCTGTAGGTAGTGGTAAAAATATGTCTGTTACCATATCTTCTTCTGTTACTTTTTACTCTTCTATGTCAACAGCATCTGGTATTTATACTGTTTCTAAAGGTTCAGGTTTTTCAGAAGGTTCAGGAAATTCTCAATTTGCACTTTTAAAAACTTCAGCAGGTAATAAAGCTGGAACAGTAGATAAGAGTGCAGGTGTAACTACTCTTAAAGGTGCTATGGCTGTAATGGATATAGCTGAAACTGCTATAACAAATCTTGATCAAATCAGAGCAGATATTGGTTCGGTGCAAAATCAA
>NZ_MJYA01000055.1:0-1442 GCF_001763075.1 Campylobacter sp. BCW_4321
ATAGCTATATTAGGAAAATTCCAACCATAAACACTAGGGGAATTAAAAGTATAAACTTCATTAGGGCTAAAAGATAATTTGTCTTTATATTTAATATCGCAATATATCAAAGCCATTTGAGCTAAATACCCACCCAATGAATGTCCTACAAATATAATTCTTTTGTGTTTGTTTTTGATTATTTTATTTACTTGTTCTAAAAATTCTAAAAGAAAAGAAGATTGGATATTGCCATTGAGGGATAGAGTTATGTCTTGAACTATATCTTGAATCGAGCTAATAAAATTATCAGTTTCAGTTCCCCTAAATCCTACTATAAATTCATCTTTTTCTTTATCATAAAACAAAGTAGCACTAAAGCCACTTGTAGTGTTAGGCTGATGAAATTGAACCTCATATCTTTGAATGAAATTTTTAGTCTGTAATTCTCCAAATTCTCCGTTGAGTTTACCTTTACTAATAAAACTATATTTTTGTCCGACCTTTTCTTTTTTTCCAGCTATTTTGCCATTATAGCTTAAGTTTAAAAGCTCATTTAAGGTAATAATAGTTTCATTTTCTTGCAATATACAATCTTCTAAATCAAAATAAAAATAACTAGCTTGTGCAAGTTCTGCATAATCTTTTAATTCATTGATTTTTTCTTGCAAAATTATCCTTTATTTAAATAATGACAAAAAAATATATAATGTAACATAAAAACTATTATGATAATAAAACATGTAATATAATATCAAAGCTATAGGATAATAAAGTAACAATAGCAATGCTATATACAAAAACTTTATTTCACAAAGAGAAAAAAAGCGATAAAGCATTAATAGAATTAAAGGAAAAATAATCCAACCTAGCATTACAAAAAATTCATACACTCTATTTGGATTATGCCCTACAGCAGGAGAAATAACAAACCCACTTATACAAAATACTACCCAAACAATATAAAACTTACGAAATGCACCCATTTATTTTCCTTTTTAATATTTTTAATAAAATTATTCTACTTTTTTAAAAATTAAAATATAGCTATATTAGGAAAATTCCAACCATAAACACTAGGGGAATTAAAAGTATAAACTTCATTAGGGCTAAAAGATAATTTGTCTTTATATTTAATATCGCAATATATCAAAGCCATTTGAGCTAAATACCCACCCAATGAATGTCCTACAAATATAATTCTTTTGTGTTTGTTTTTGATTATTTTATTTACTTGTTCTAAAAATTCTAAAAGAAAAGAAGATTGGATATTGCCATTGAGGGATAGAGTTATGTCTTGAACTATATCTTGAATCGAGCTAATAAAATTATCAGTTTCAGTTCCCCTAAATCCTACTATAAATTCATCTTTTTCTTTATCATAAAACAAAGTAGCACTAAAGCCACTTGTAGTGTTAGGCTGATGAAATTGAACCTCATATCTTTGAATGAAATTTTTAGTC
>NZ_MJYA01000056.1:0-3464 GCF_001763075.1 Campylobacter sp. BCW_4321
ATAGCTATATTAGGAAAATTCCAACCATAAACACTAGGGGAATTAAAAGTATAAACTTCATTAGGGCTAAAAGATAATTTGTCTTTATATTTAATATCGCAATATATCAAAGCCATTTGAGCTAAATACCCACCCAATGAATGTCCTACAAATATAATTCTTTTGTGTTTGTTTTTGATTATTTTATTTACTTGTTCTAAAAATTCTAAAAGAAAAGAAGATTGGATATTGCCATTGAGGGATAGAGTTATGTCTTGAACTATATCTTGAATCGAGCTAATAAAATTATCAGTTTCAGTTCCCCTAAATCCTACTATAAATTCATCTTTTTCTTTATCATAAAACAAAGTAGCACTAAAGCCACTTGTAGTGTTAGGCTGATGAAATTGAACCTCATATCTTTGAATGAAATTTTTAGTCCGTAATTCTCCAAATTCTCCATTTAGTTTATCAAAATTTGTCTTTTCATCAAAGAAATTTAACATTTTTGATTGCCAAGCATCATCTTGTCTTAAATCAATCAATACTTCTTTATCTTTATGTTTTTGACTGACAACATGTTCTAAATTTACCTTTATTTCTCTATAGCCTCTAAGAGAATTTTCTTCTTGAATTTTTTCTTGATTAAAATCTAACTCAAATATATTTCTAGTATTTAAAAAATCAAAATAAAAATAACTAGCCCAGCACATTCTAGCATATTTATAAAGTTTCATATATTTGGCTTGTTTTTCATACATTAGTAGCCTCTTTTTTCTTGTAATTCTTTATATTTTCGAATATCATAGCATATCATTTTTCTTTTGTATTTAGCAAACATACCTATGTCAAGCCAAGAGTATGTATTGTCTATTTTATATTCTTGTATTGTATTTTTGCCGTCCTTATAGTACCATAAAATAATAATTTTTTTTATTCTAAAATCTACATATTGCTCTGTTATGTTGAATAAAATATCCTTGTTTATTTTTTTATAATTATCCCAAAGACTTATAATATTTTTTGCATCATAAATAACCGCCTTAGAATCAGCCTTCTCACACAAACTCTCAAATTCTTTAAAACTACTTTGCCATTCAAGAGGTACAAAAGAGTATCCAAACCAAAGAAGCATGAATAATGGATAAGGTAAAAATAAATAAAACTTTTTAATTTTTTTATCAATATTAAAAATTTTAAAGACAAGATAAAAGACAAGCTTTAAAAATAAATATACCCATATAGTAGAAAGTATAAACAAGCTAATCCATCCAAAGAAAGGAAAAGGGAAAAAGGTTAAAAGAGTTAAATAAGTAATATTATAAAAAGTTAAGATGACAAGAAAAAGATAAAATAAAGCTTGTTTTATATTTTTAAAGAATTGTTTTTTTAAATCATTTGAATTTTCTTTATTGTTAAAATAATGATAGAGCTTGTTTTTCATATATTTTTATCCTATATTACTTTGATTATTATCTTTAGTATCTTCAAACAAAATAGCACTAAAGCCACTTAAAGTGTTAGACTAATGTTTTAAAAGTTTAAATCTATTTATAAAATCAATGATTCTTTTACTAAGTGTATCATTTAACCCCACCCTACTAATATCATTATCCAATGTTATTTCTTTACTATCAAAACAAGTATTTATAAGAGAAATACAATATTTAGGTTCTATTTTAACTATTTTATTTTGTTCAAAACGAGCTTGTATAGCACAAGCATAAGCTGTGTTTGTATTTTTAGGTTTTACAATATCTTCCCCTTTACTATTTTTCATAACAATATCTTGCTTTAATTTATCACCAAAAGTAAGTTTATCTGCTTTATAAATATTATTCTTTTCATCTTGCTCTATATTTTCCCAAACATATTGCAACATAGCATAACTAGCATCTGCTATATCAGCATAGTCTAAAAATTTAGTGATTAAGTCTAATTTAGCTTCTTGTGTTTTAATGTTTTTGCTCATTTGTTATTCCAAAGTTTCAACTTGCCAGTCATCTTTCTTAAATTTTTTGTCAATATTCTTACAACTTAATACTTCCATATATCTAAAATATAATCCAGCACCCTCATCGCCTTTCAAGAATATACCATAATTATCATAAAAATATGTATTAACACGATAATACACTACTTGGTTTTCATTTTTTCTTTCAAATCTAGTTTCCACTATTCTATCTTTTATTTGCTTACTTTTAGGTGTCACTATTATATTTGTTTTATTCTTTATAGATTCATCCTCAATCAACACTTTTCCCAAATTAAAATAACACAAGCTCTTAAACTCATAATACTGCGGATCCATATATTTATAAGAACAGCCTCCTGTTAAGAATAATAAAAGATATACAGGCAAAAGAAATAAAGTAAGTTTTTTAAATATTGTTTTAAAATTTATAGTTTTTGTTTTATTTTTTAATTTATAAAAAATTTTAAAGATAAAATATAAAATAATAGAAAATATAAAAACAAAAAAGAAAAATATAAGAATAAATATTAAAAGATTAACAAAGAATTCTAGCATTTATTAACTCCTCTTAATTTTCTCTGTTTTTTCATAAGACAATTTGTAGTGTTGGGCTGATGAAATTTAATCTCATATCTTTGAGAAAAATTTCTAGCTTGTAATTCTCTAAAATCTCCATTTAGTTTCACATAAAAAATAAAGAATCATCTATAACCAAATATCCATTATATTCATCATGTAATGCTTTAAAATAGTCCAATTTTTCTAATTCACTCTTATCTTTAAAAAATCTAGTTTTAGATATTTTAAATCCTAAAGCTTTTTGTCCTTCAGTATAAACAAAATTAAAATAACTAGCTTACACAAATTCTGTATAATCTTTTAAATTGTTGATTTATTCCTTATATTATTATTGATAAAGATTACCACAAGCGAGCCCATCCTCTATAAACTCAAAATTCATATTACCCTCATTGCCTTCTAACACATACCTTCTAGTATTCCAATATGGACTTATATGCATATCAACAATCTTGTGTAAAGACATTTGCATATTTTTTGTTTTTAGTACAATATTATCCATCTCTATCTTTTCTTGAAAATTTGAAGGAGTTTTGAAGTATCATCGTAATATATAAAGCCACATTTCTATCCTACTATATTTTTTTACATGTCGAAAATCATCTATGCCGCCTAACTTTTTATCAAAATACCCTAGAATCTTATTATACTTTAGGAAGTTCATTTAACTTACACATATTCCTAAATTGCCAATAACTAGGCTCTAAATAATAAGAATAAGGAGTATAATAAAAGATAATTAAGCCTATACTTCCAAGAAAGACTAAAAACTTTGAAACGCTTTTTGTAGATTTAAAGATGATTTTATAAATAAATTTTAATATAAGATAAGAAAGAATAGTAGAAATTATAATAAGAAGTAATATATATGTCATGGGTTATCTCCTTAGATTCTCTATTTTATTAAAATTAAGATG
This sequence comes from Campylobacter sp. BCW_4321, assembly GCF_001763075.1. Classification (NCBI taxonomy): domain Bacteria; kingdom Pseudomonadati; phylum Campylobacterota; class Epsilonproteobacteria; order Campylobacterales; family Campylobacteraceae; genus Campylobacter; species Campylobacter sp. BCW_4321. The sequence continues at coordinate 3,451 of NZ_MJYA01000056.1, forward strand.
TAATTTTGTGGTTT
>NZ_MJYA01000057.1:0-5563 GCF_001763075.1 Campylobacter sp. BCW_4321
TTTGAATATTTTCTTTCATTAATAGCCACCATAATGCAAGAAACAAATGGTATTTTAGAAGAGCTTGGAGATAATTATTATACAAGTTATAAAACTCCTATTATTAGTCAAACAAAAATCATAGATTTTATTTTAAAGGCACAAGAAAAAGAAAAATACATTTTAATTCTTGATAAAAATGATTTTAATAAATACAGAAAAGATTGTTCCTTTATTAATAATCAAGAAAATTTAGCTCATAAAATTGCCATTGGGGAATTTAGAATTTTCATTGTGGTTTATAAAGATATGAAATGTCTTGAAAATATTAATAATATAACAAAAATATATGGATATAATTCAAAAAGTTATAAAATAAAAGATCAAATTTGGGATGAGCAATATTTAGGTGGAGTTTGTAAAATATCACAAGCTTTGTATTTTAATGGAAAAGCTAAAATAGGTATTATTTAGGAAAATTATGATAGGTAAAGACTTTTTATATTCTATTCATAAAGATAAAAAAAGTATTTATTTGTTTTGTGAAAATAAAAGCATCATTGATTGTCAAAGTATTTATGATGAACTTTATAAATTAGAAGCAACGACAGATTTTACTTTTGAAGAACTTCAAAACTATCAAGCTTATATCTTTTTAAACTCCACTCTCCTTACAGGATCAAATGAACTTCCTAATAATCCTTTTTACTTTGGAGAATTAGATCAAGATAATACTATAAAACAAGATACACCTAGTTATTATTTTTCTCCTAAAGATGAATTCAAATGCAAATCATAAAGGATAAAATAATATATGAAAACAAGCCAAATATATGAAACTTTATAAATATGCTAGAATGTGCTGGACTAGGTATTCTATAAATTTAAATGAGAACATGCTTAAGGAATTTCTAAAAAATATAAAAACAATAGGATGAAATAATGGATGAAGAACTTTTTTGGGAAAACATTGTTCCAGTAGGACATATTAATGAAGAAACTTTAAAGAGCCAAATTTATATTAATAATATAAATTTTAGCACTTTGCAATATGATGAAACAGTTTTACCTACAGAATTAGAGTGTTGTTATAATGAATTTAAATACTATCAAAAAAGCAATAATGAAATAGCAACACTAGGTTGGGCTATTAGCTATCAACTTCAAGTATTGTGGCAAAATAGCCCTAAGATAGATACAATACAAAATTATCATCTCCCCGTAAAACAAAATAAGCCTAATAATCCCCAAGCAGAACAAAGACTAAAAGAAATACAAAATTTCTTACAAAGTAAAGGTATAGAACCCCTTATTTTACATTATACCCCTTATCCAAACAACACACAAACCCAAGAGATGAAAAGACTAAGGCAAAATTCAGAGCGTTTTTCTCGCCATATAGATAATAAAACAAATGAAGTAAGAGAAGAAAGGCGTTCTATTAAATTTTACACTACGCTAGATTGGGATAAGTTTTATTCTCATTTTCCTATAATAAAAAGACTAAGTAAAAAATTTCATACAAAAGAAGACATATACACTCAAAATTTTACAAAGCAAATAGAAATAATCTTACAAAAAACTCATAATATTTTGATATTAAAAAATTTGCCTCAAGGAGAATATAAATTTGATTTTGCTATCGATATAAAAGAAAATCGAAGCGATAAAAATGAAGAATCTTATATCATCATTAAAGAAAATGATGAAATTTCAAAAGATTATAAACGCATTTTAGACTGTAAGCCCTATGAGCTTGATACTTTAAATTGTCAATATATAGGTGTGGGTGATGATGAGTTTTTCAGACAAATTCGGGAAAATTTACAAGTAAATATCGCAAAGCAATTTGATACAGAATTTTCTCTTACTTGGTTTATTAAAACATATTTAAGAACGCAACCATTGACAATGAGCACTATGTTAGGTTATGATACATCGGAGATTGGGGAACAAACTTATGATGAACTCATGCAAGATCTATCTCTTTATGCTTGTAGTGGTAAATTTTCTTTTAATTTTGTTCCTTCGAAATTAAGCATTAAAAAAGAAATTCAAGGAGATAGAGAAAAGGTATCATACCGCGTTGATGAAATGCTTGTTTATGTTTATGATAGCTTTGATTTTTTAGATCAAGGACATGAATTTGATGATAAGGGAAATTTTATCAAGCTAGGACAACCTGTTGGAGCTTGGGATTTTAATGAAAAGAGTTTTAGTATTTGGGGTTCTACAAGACAGATGGAAACTTATAAACCAAAGAAATATTTATTTTTTATACCACAAATAACCTTTGCTGATATTCTACAATCCCCAAAAACCAAGCAATACTATCTTTACAATCAAGATTACCAAGACTATCAAAAATTCACTCCTTATGGTTTGGACTTTAAACTTTATAGTAAGGATTTTATCGCTAAACTTGATTTTAAAGATAAAGCTTATAATGTGCTTTATAATACAGGAGTTTAAATGGGAGAAGATATTACATTTTCTATTTTTTGGGGTTTATTTGGATTTATTCTTGCTTTTACTAATATAAAATTTTATCTTACAACTTTAAGTGTTCTTATTGCCTTTTCTATTTTAAATTATTGGATGAGAATTAACATAAAAGAATTTGTAAAATCTTATTTTTTAGTATATTTTATTATCTTTTTTATGGCTATTGTTATCATATTTTATCTTACCTATGGTATTGAAACTTCTAGGGATCTTGCATTACTTAGCTCTCTAGAAGCTAAAGAATTGTCACCGCAAGAATATAAAGCATATAATTATTTTGGATTTTTGACTTGTATAACTATGTTTTTTTTTACAATCACATTTTTTATACTTCCTTGTTTATTGCAAGCTTATTTATTTAAATGTTATAGCACAGAAGAAAAACGCAAAAAATTAAGTTGGCTTATAGGGTTTGTGTGTAATATCTTTTTATTAATTGCGAGTGTGTATGTGGTATATGAAAATCTTTAAAGACTATCAAAAATTCACTCCTTATGGTTTGGATTTTAGACTTTATAGTAAAGATTTTATCACTAAGCTTGATTTAAAAATAAAGCTTATAATGTGCTTTATAATACAGGAGTTTAAATGGGAGATAGTATTACGCTTTCTATTTTTTGGGTTTGATAGGATTTATTCTTACTTGTAGTGTTATAGAATTTTATCTTATAGCTCTAAGCGTTCTTATTGTCTTTTCTATATATAAATTATTGGATTAAGATTAATATAAAAGAATTTGTAAAATCTTATTTTTTAATATCTTTTATTATCTTTTTTATGGCTATTGTTATCATATTTTATCTTACTTATGATCTTGAAACTTCTAGGGATCTTGTATTGCTTGGTCCTCCAGAAATTGAAAAATTATCACCACAAGAATATAAAGCACATAATTATTTTGATTTTTTAGACGGTATAACTTTTATTTTTTTTACAACCACATTTTTTATACTTCCTTGTTTATTGCAAGCTTATTTATTTAAATGTTATAGCACAGGAGAAAAACGCAAAAAATTAAGTTGGCTTATAGGGTTTGTGTGTAATCCTATATTAATGGCGGGTGTGTATGTGATGTATTAAAATCTTTAAAGACTATCAAAAATTTAATATATTTGATATAATATTCATTTATCTTAAATATTTAGAAAAAAAATGGATAGAGAATTATTTATAACAAGGCTTGCTTTTATAAACAATGATGAAATAGACACAATAGATAAAAATTCATCCATAGCATATTTAAAAGCCTTATATCAATGTGAAAATTCCATAGCTATAAATTATAATCAAGAAGATCTTTTCACCCAAGCTACCGCTATAAACAATCTAGGCTATAATTCTACTTTCACAAAAATCTTCATCCTAGATAAAGAAAAGCTCAATGATACCTATCTTGATGCTAGAAAAAGGCTTTATAAATCTATCAATACTTTAAAAGAAAAAAGAAATGAAAAAATAAAAGATATCCAAGACTATTTAAATAAAGAAATTTCCTTACAAGATAATCTAAATAATCAAAGCTTTAATACTAAGGAAAATGATGTTAATTTAATTTTAAACGAAGTATTTAACATAGAGCAATTTTATGATAAAAATACCAATACCATAGTATTAAAGACAAATAATATAAAAATCATATTCTTAGATAAAGTAAATTTACAAGATTTGCAAGATAATTCTAACAATACTTCTTTCATCTCTATGTCAAATTTGATCCATATTTATGATAATCATTGTGATATTTTTGCAAAAGATAGAAGTGTTTTGGATATAAAGGACATAGAAGAAAAATATCAAATAGATTTTAAAAGTTTAGATATAAAAATCTTTTTAAACTCCACTCTCCTTACAGGATCAAATGAACTTCCTAATAATCCTTTTTACTTTGGAGAATTAGATCAAGATAATACTATAAAACAAGATACACCTAGTTATTATTTTTCTCCTAAAGATGAAAGCAGTGGTTTAGGAAGACTTAGTATCTTTTATAAAAATGATGAACTTTGCTTGCTTAATTATTCTATTATAGAAAATTCTTTAAATATCAAATTAGAATGTTTAAGCAAACAAAGCTTAGAGTATAAAGACTTAATTTCAAACACTTTAAAAGAACAAAAAACCACACAAGTAGATAAAAAACAAGCTATAGCTAAACTTCATGCTCTTTTAGAAAATCAAAACCTAGAATGTATCCATGGAGGTAAAGTCATACTTAAATCAAACAAAGGAAAAACTTTTAAAGATGATGGTGTGCCTATTATGCTAGAAAGTGATTTATTAAACTCTAGTATAGTAGCTTGTCCTAATACTATAGCAGGTGTAAGTGTTCCTTGTACTAAAGTTGTTAATGTAAAAGGATCCTTATCTCAAAAGAAAGTCAATAATGAATATGTAATCTTACAAGAACTCATATCAGCTTGTATTAGTGATAAAGGTTTTCCTTTAAAAGTAAGCTTTACTCCTACTAAGTTTAAATTTGATCACAGCTTTAATCCTAAAGAGGGCTTAGGAGAACAAAGTAAAAATCAAATAGAGTTAAAAGAACCTATAATAAGACTTCATTATAAAAGTGATAGATTTCAAAAAGATAATTTACCTATCTATAATCTTTTAATCAATAATGAAAAAAAAGAACAAAATAAGGCTTTAAATGAATTTAATATAGATTTAAAAGATTTAAAAGATATAGAGGATATAAATATTCTTAATCAATTCAAACAAGACTTTAGTAAAGATTATGAATTTAAAGAATTAAATCTTAGCTTTGATACTAATTTAATCAAACTTTATTTTATTATCTCAAAAAACATTGCTAAAGTTTATAAAAGTGCTTATAAGGAATTTGAAAACAAAGATTTAGGAGTAGGGTATTTTACACAGCTACATGAGTATGATAAAATCATCAAAAATGCTTTAGAAGATAATAAAGAATTAAACGAATATCATTTTAGTTTTTTAGCTCCTGCAAAAATGCAAAATTTAAAACTTCAAATCGCACAAGGACTAGATGAAATCTTAGAAGATGAAGATAGAAAACAAGAGTTTTATGTTTGTAAATTTGTGGTGGTAAATGGGGTTA
>NZ_MJYA01000058.1:0-3371 GCF_001763075.1 Campylobacter sp. BCW_4321
GTGTTTTTTACCCATTCAGATTCAACTATTGAAAGAACTCTTGCGGTTTTGTAAATATTATCATGCGGATTTAGTATAGTTCTCACGGCGTAATACTGTTCGTTTTTTACCTCTTCTTTTTCAACTACAACTATCGTATCAACTGATTCTTCTTGAAGTTTCAAAGGAATGTATAAAACTACTCTTTGCTTATAAGCTGCAGGAATAATCATCTTTTGAAGATTATAATTATCTTTGATGATTTTCAATTCACCATTAATAATGTGTCCTATGAACCTATCATTTAGTTTTTTCACAATTTCAGGTAATCGCTCTTTTCTCTCAAAAAGATGCAAATGATTTACCCTAAAATCCAATTTACTGTCAAAAATGATTTCATTTTTGAATGTATCATAATCGCTTAAAGATTTAGGTATTTCTAAATCATCTAAAACTCTATCTCCATTAGAACAAAATTTTCTAAAAATATATCCTCCATTTTCCTGCTTTTCAAAGCATGCAAATATTGGAAAAACACCTGTACTATACAAACCTGTATTGAAACATGCCTTTGTTTTGTCTTTATTATAAGTAATAATATCAGGATAGCTTTTATTTTCGTAAATGAACTCAAAATATTTAAATAGATAAGAAAATAAAATATTATTTCCATTTCCCCAAAATTCTTTTTGAGCTATATTAGAAAGCTCTTGGAGTGTATTTAGAAAATTTGGAAAATAGGCAAATTGAAACAACAAAGGTTTCTCTTCAACTTTGTTTTGAATTTGATCACGATTTGAAGTCTTGTTTCTTGTGGTAGCTTTTTTAACATAAACTAAAGAAGGTTTGTTTTCATCTTTTTCAAGATCAAAACCTGCTTCTATTAATGCCTTACTACAATTGATTTTTAAATCATATTTTCTTTTCAAATATTGACTGATATGTCCTGTAGTAACATGGTCAAATTTAGTTTTACTATCTTCATAGGCTTCTAAAATTAATTTTTCTATGTTTTTTTCCACGCTAAAAACCTAATTGTCCTTTCTTATAATCTTCTAAACCTTTCAATAGTCCAAAAAGTATGTCAGAATCAACCGCTCCTTCAATAGGAGTGCCTATTACTTTTCCTGTTGGAGTTAAAATATAAGTTGTTGCGAGTTAATTGCAAATCAACTAAATAAAATACATATATTACAAGTTGTTTTCAAGCAATATGTAATTTTATTTCAATATGTGATACACATTAATACAACTTTACTTCAAGTATAGTTTATGTTTATGTAAATTTTTATTTCAACTTAACTACACTTTTACTACAACATAACTACAACTTGAGTGCAAAAAAACGCTACTTGATAAACTGCATTTTATTTTCAACTTAACTACAACTTAACTACAACATAATTACAACTTGAATTCAACTTTATTACAATTATTTTCAACTTAACTACAATTTGAGTTCAACTTTATTACACTTTCACTACACTTTAACTACAAAAATGTGAAAATTTGCATGTTTTTTGAAGTAAAAGTGTAGTTAATATGTAGTTAATGTTATTTTTACTATAACTTGAGTGTAACTTTATTACAACTTAACTACAAAAAAGAGTTTGTTTAAAATACTATTTTATAGGGTTTTTAATATTAATTTAATTTTTATTGTTGAAAAAATATACTAAAAAGTGTAATAAAAAATAAAATATCAATATTTAGGGCTTATTATGTTAAAACCCTTATTTTTAGGTTCTTTTGCTTTTTTTGAAAAAAATGTAAAAAGTTGAGCCAATGGGCATAATGCAATAATATAGCCTAAATATAGGCGTTTAAATCTTATTGTTGTAGGCAAATTATGCTAATGTTTTACCGACATTTTGCGATTTGTAAAAAGCTTTTAAAATATCTATTTTGTAGGTTTTTAAGCATTGTTGATAATCGAGTTATTGTGTAAGATTTTTGGCAAAAATAGACTTTAGAGCTAAAAACTGCAAAATTTTCTTCATGGCGTGTATTTTTGATTGTGCTTGATTTATAGCGATAATATGAGAGCTAGGGCTTATTTTAGAAGTTCTTGCGAATTTTCAAAAATGCTTTGCAGTTTTGAAATGGGCTGTGGTTTTTGTTTTGTGTTGCGATTTTTGTAGGTTTTTTTGTGTTTTTTTGATTGCAAGTGGGTATCTTGAATGGATATAGGGTTTAAAATGACAGAATTAGCCTTTAAAAGGCTAAAATGATTTTTTTAATGTTTTTATCGTTTTAGGGTTATTTTTTTGATTTTTGGGCGTTTTTTGAAAGAATATCGATTAGTGTTTCAAAATCTTGGATTTCTGATTTGGTAATTTTGAATTTATCTTTGAGGGTTAGGAATTGATAGGCTGAAACTATATCAAGCTTTGGGTATTTGGCTTGTAAATCGATAATGCTCTCATGGTTTTTAACTCTTTTTAGTTTGGCAATAAAAGTGTTTTTTGTTTTTTTGATATAAGCTATAACAGCAGGTGTCATTTTGCTTTTGTTTTCATCTGTTTTGCCATAGATTGAGAGTATGAATGCTAGACAGCTAGTTATATTGATAAATAATTTATCGTTTTTCTCTTTGTGGATTATTTTGCTTATGTAGATTTTGGTAAACCAAGTTTCTATGGCTTTGTGCATTTTGTTTTTTCGCTTGGGCGTGTATTAGTTTTAGACATAAGTTTTCTTCTGTGGTTTTAGTGCTTTATGAAATTATACCGTATTTTTATTTAACTTGGGTATGAAATGAGTATTTTTATATATCAGGGAAAGTTTATGCTAGAAATATGTTTAAAAAATGGCAAAGATAGGGAGTAAATGAGAAAGAATGAGGCAATAAATAAGGCAATAAATGAGGGAATAAATGAGGTGATAAATGAGAGAAAGAATGAGTATAAAGGCTATAAGGATTTGTGTTAAGGATAGCGTTAAGATGAGATTTGAATGCGTAGAATGCAAGATAGGGAGGAATGGGAGATGGGGTATAAAGGGGGTGATAAATGAGGGGATAAATGATGAAAATTATTCAATGAAATGTAGCGGATAAAGAAGGGGGGATAAATGAGGTGATAAAGGGCGAGAAGAAGACTTTTCTATTTCAAAGGCTAAAAATACTTTAGGTTAGGTACAAAAATGGCAATATTATTAACGAAATTAATGAATGTTAGGTATAAAATTTTTTAACACCCTTTTTTTGAGAAAAATAAATTTCATTCTAAAAATACTATAAATCTCCAATTTATAGGCATTCTTTGCTTTAGGATAGGTATAAAAATGCTCTTGCTAAAGGCTAGACTTTTTAATGCTTAATTAAAAATTAAAGTCCCTAAAAATAGGCATTCTTTGCTTTAGGGTAGGTATAAAAATGCCATTGCTTAAAC
>NZ_MJYA01000058.1:3421-6101 GCF_001763075.1 Campylobacter sp. BCW_4321
GGTAGGTATAAAAATGCCATTGCTTAAACCTAGACTTTTTAATGCTTAATTAAAACTATTTTTGTCTTTTTGTGGGTTTGGATTTGGAGTATTTTTTAATTGAAAAATTTACAAAAATTTTAGAGTAAAGATAGGTAAAAAAATAAAAATAAAAATAAAAAATGATAGATAAAAAAACAAAAAAATAAATCAAAATAAATATAGTTTTGCTGTAATTTTCTCTTTGAATTTTTGCTCGTGAAAAGTACAAGATAATTTTTTTATTTTTTTAATCATATAAAAAACAATATTTTTTATATGAAAATTCACAGAAAAAAAAGATAAAATTTTAATACTAATTTTAATTAATTTTATTTTAAGTCTAAAATATATAGAGATAAAAGTGGTATAAAAAATACACTATTTAAAAAATACTTATTTTTTTACTTGTTTTTAATTGATTTTTATATCTAAAATATTTTTCTCATAAAAACATGATTACTCGTTTATATAGATAGACTTTTCAAGCTTTCTTTCCATTTCTTTTTTCTTTTTTTCAATTGCTTCATCAAATCCTTTAAGCACTGAAAATGGAGCAAACTGTGCCGCTCTTTTTTCTAATGGCATAAGAGGATATTTTGTAGATTTTTTGTATTTAATATTAATAATATCATCGTGGTTATTAGGCATTGTGTCCTCCTATTTGCGAATTAATTTTTAAGCCATTTTCAAGACTCGAGGCTTTAAAAATAGATTTTTTTCCATATTTGTGAACAATCGCGAGTCTAGCTTTTTGTAATTTCTCTTCTTTTATAAAATTTTTATTTTCCTTCTGTTCTATGTCGGCAAAAAGACTGGGTTCTTTAATTTTTTTTATCGTGTCATTTTTTACAACATTATTAAGAGTAAGACTTATTTTTCTAATTAAAAAATCAGCATTAACTATTAAATCAAACAATTTTAAACCTTTATTGCAAATAGTTTCCAAGGAAGAGCTGTGGTAATCCAAATTGATTGTTGAATGTGCATTTTTTGGAATAGATCTTCCATAGGAATCTTTGCTCATTGGACCATTGTAGCTTTGTACCTTTTCTAAGCTTTCTTTATCATATTGTACATCTAAAACGATTTGATTGCATGTTAAATTTTGCTCAATTAGCTCAAGAACCATATGATCGACGATTTCTTTAAGCATATCTCTAGCTTTTTTAAAACTATAAGGCTTAGGCAAAACCTTAGCCATTACCTTAGAGATATGTTTGCTTTTATATTCTTTAATAGCTTGCATTGTACAGCTTTCAAACCCCCAAGCATGATCGATTAATAACTCAGCATTTACTCCAAAAATTTGATAAAGTTTATCCTCGTTATTAAGAGAGTATCTTGCTAAATCTCCCATATTGTTAATGCCTATGCTTTTTAGTTTTGTTGCATATCCTTTGCCTATACGCCAAAAATCATTTATGGGCGTGTGTTGCCATAATTTTCTTCTATAAAGCATTTCATCCAAATACCCTATGCAAAGTCCATCTTTATTAATATTTTGTTTTTTGGCTAATATATCCATTGCAATTTTTGCTAAGTAAAGATTTGTTCCTATTCCCGCAGTTGCTGTTATTTGAGTTGTTTTTAAAATTTCAAATAATATGTTTTCAATGAGTTTGTCAGCAGATAGCTTATAATGTTTGATATAAGGAGTTAAATCAATAAATACTTCATCAATGGAGTAAATATGAATGTCTTTTGGATCAAAATACTTTAAATAAATGCTGTAGATTTTAGAACTATAGTCTATATATGTTGACATCCTAGGTTTTGCAACAATGTAATCAAGCTCTAAATTGGGATTATTTATTAGTTCAAGATGATTGTATGATTTTGCACTGAAATATTTAGCAATTTTTAAGCGCTTGTAATTGATTGTTTTTACTTTTTGTATTAGTTCAAATAGTCTTAATCTGCCTGATATATTATAAGATCTTAATGCGGGAGATACCGCAAGACATATTGTTTTTTCAGTTCTACTTTCATCCGCAACTACAAGATTGGTATTTAGAGGATCTAATTTTCTTAAAATGCATTCAACAGAAGCATAAAATGACTTAAGATCTATAGCTGCATATTTTTGCGTATTATCCATATTTTCACATTTGTATATAATAATTATTTTTTAATTGTATAAAAAGAATTTTAATAGACTAAGATTGTTAATTTTTAGTTCTTGTTTTGGAATTAATCAATAAAACAATCAAGCTTGTAGATTTTTTCATCTAAAAATTTTATCAAAAACCATGCCTTGTTTAAAATTACATAGTATTACTCAATATTATGCTTTTATATATTTAAATCGAGCGAGCAAAGTATACGAAAAGATTTATATCAAGTTTAATTTTAAATGATAAAATTTAAGCTGAAATAATGATAAAGTTTTTTGAAAATGCTGATTGTAATAAAAAGTTACATTAATATAGGCAAATGAAATTTTCTGCTATTTTTTTTAATAATAATTGCTATTGATAAAATAAAAATCTGCCTTATTTTATACATGGAAAAATCTCAAAATCTTTATCACTCATTTCATTTTTCGCTATTTAAGAAAAAATGAAACTGTTATAATAAGGATCTTGCTTTTTATATAAATCATAAACCAAAATACCAATAAATTAAAAAAAGAAAGAGAAAATTAGTTGAAAAACAAATC
>NZ_MJYA01000059.1:0-465 GCF_001763075.1 Campylobacter sp. BCW_4321
GGCGATGGTGTAAGTGTAACCTTAATCGAATACTCTCAAAAAGAATATAAATCTTATTTTGACTTAGGTTCAGATGGTAAAGGTTTGAAATATCTTTTTATGCCTTTTGGAGCTTTTAGAAGTACAAATTTAGAAGCTATGAAAGAACCTGAAATTTTAAATAGAAATATAAAAGAAAAACAAGTATATATGAATGGACTTGAAATTTTTAATTTTGCTACAAGAAGAGAACCTCAAGTTTTTCATCAGCTTTTAAAATTTGCAAATTGCAGCCAAGATAAATTGGATTTTGTTTTTTTTCATCAAGCTAATAAACAAATAGTAGATATGATTATTAAGAAATTAAAATTGGATAAAAAAAATTCTCCAAATGATACTATAACAAAATATGGAAATTTAAATGCAGCTTCTATTCCTGCCACCCTATGTGATAATATTAATTCATATCAATTTCCATTACAAAAA
>NZ_MJYA01000059.1:515-19840 GCF_001763075.1 Campylobacter sp. BCW_4321
TAGTTGGGCAAATGCTCTTATTACTTTAGATACTGATTTTATATGCAAAAAAGTTCAAATTTACCAAAAGGAGAAAAAATGACAAAAAAAGAATTTTTAGAAGAATTATCTAATGCTATACAATTAGATTATACGCTCAAAGAAGATCAAGATTTAAACGAAGTTGAAGAATATGATAGTTTGGCATTGTTATCAGTTAGTGCTCTTTATAATCAATTATTTAATCTAGAAATCGAAGGACATGTTTTAAGAAATTGCCAAAATGTTTCAGATCTCATAGCTTTAGCCAAAGATCATTTAAAAGACTAAATTATGATTTTTAAAGAAAATACTTTTTGGGATAAAAGTTTTTTAATTACGGGTGCAAGCAGTGGCATGGGTGCGCATATTGCTCTAACCTTAAATGATCTTGGCGCTAAAGTAGTGGCAATTGCACGAGATGAACAAAAACTTGAATCTCAAAAAAATCAAGCCCAATTTCCAGACAATTTTATTTGCATCAGTAAGGATTTATCTGATTATGAAAAGTTAGACTCTTGGACTTTGGATCTTTGTAAAGAATTTGGTGGATTTAATGGAGCTGTTTTTAGCGCAGGAATTTCCATAAATACTAGCATTAGAAGCATAGACTATATTCAACAAGCTAAAAAACTCTTTGATATCAACTATTTTGGAAATTTGCAAGTATTAAAAGGTATAGTTGATCGAAGAGCACGCACTAAAGAGGGTTCTAGTTTTATATGGATAGCTTCAACTGCAGCATCTGTACCCACAAAAGGACTTTGCCTTTATTCTGCAAGCAAGGCGGCGATTATAGCATCTATTAAATCTATAGCTCTTGAAATTGCTCCTAAATTTCGTATAAATTCAATTTCACCGGCATTAGTCGAAACTCCTTTGCTAAAAACAAATAATTTCTTACAAGATTATAAAAAAATAGCCGATTCAACCTATCCTTTAGGAGTAGGAAAAGTTGAAAACATTACTCCTATGGCTTGTTTTTTACTTAGTGAAGATTCTTCATGGATAACAGGTCAAGATGTAATGATAACTGGGGGGGGGGAGATATAAATAACCATCTAAAAAATTTAATATAAAAGGATAAGCTATAGAATTTTTAAGAGCAAATAATATAAATTACACAAAAAAAGATTTGATAGAAACTTTAGAAAAACTAGAAATTTAAAAAGGTAATACTATTTGCGTGCATACAGAACTTTTTAATTTTGGCATTCCTTTAATACCTAAAAAAGATCATCTTAGTATCTATATTGAAGCATTTTTAGAAGTCATAGGTAAAAATGGTACTTTAATTATGCCTACTTTTACTTATAGTTTTTGTAAAAATCAAATTTATGATAAATTTCATTCTAAATGCAAAGTTGGAATTTTAAATGAATTTTTTAGATTATGGGGGGGGGGTAAAAAGAACAAATGATCCTATTTTTTCTTTTGCCATCAAAGGAAAAAAATCAAGAACTTTTTCTAAAAGATACAAAAAGTTGTTTTGGTCAAAATTGTGTTTATGATATGCTTTCTAAAACAAATGGGGAAATAATTCTTTTTGGATCTAAGATCAATGGATACACTTTTACACATTTCATCGAAGAAAAAGCGCAAGTACCTTATAGATATTTTAAAGAATTTAAAGGTAAAATAGCTCTTGAAAATGGTATAAATAAAAATAAAAAAATTAATTATTATATAAGAGATTTAAATATGGATTCAGATTTAGATGTTTATAAACAAATTCAAATTCTACAACAAGATAATAATTTTAAAATAGAAAATTTTGCCAATTCAAGCATTGTAAATATAAATGCAAATGGATATTTAAGCGCAACTTTAAGAGCTTTAGAAAAAAATGCTTATTGTTTATTAACTGATTTAAAAAAATTAAAGGAAAATCATGCTCACCCACATCTACAACTTTCTAGAAAAAAGCGTTGAAAATTTTAGTAAAAAAACTGCCTTTATTGAACCTTTTGCCAAAGAAAGAAAAGAAATCACTTATAAAGGCTTTGATCTTTTTTCTAAAAAACTAGCCAGTGAAATTTTAAGAAAGCTAGGAAATGATAATCCTACTCAAGCTCCTGTTTTAATCATCTTACCTAAAGGGATTGATTGTTTGATTTCATTTTTTGGAGTGGCATTAAGTGGAAATTTTTATACCCTTTTAGATGAAAAAAGTCCTAAAGAAAGAGTAGAAAAAGTTATAGAGGTTTTAAAACCTAAACTTTTTATCACTTCAAAGGACTTAAATTTTAACTTAGATTTGCCTACACTTTATACACAAGACTTTGAAAGTTTTAATATAGATGAGAGTTTAATAAAAACTGCAAAAGAAAAACATATAGATACTAATTTACTCTATGTTCTTTTTACAAGTGGGAGCACAGGTATTCCTAAAGGAGTCAGCATAACACACAAGAGTGTGATTGATTATACTTTTTGGGTATGTGAGACTTTTAAATTTGATGAGAATGAAATTTTAGCCAATCAAGCACCATTTTATTTTGACAATAGCATTTTAGATATTTTTTCAAGTGTAAAATCAGGAGCAACTTTACACCTTTTACCTAATCATCTTTTTGCCTTTCCAAATAAAATTTTAGAATGCCTTGAAAAAGAAAAAGTAAGCACTATATTTTGGGTACCTTCGGTGTTGATTTATTTTGCGAATACTGAAGCTTTGAATAATTTTAGTTTAAACGTCTTAAAAAAGATACTTTTTTGTGGTGAAATCATGCCCAATAAACAGCTAAATATTTGGCGTAAACACTTACCCAATGCTTTATTTGCCAACCTTTATGGCCCAACAGAAATCACCGATGTATGTTCTTTTTATATCATCAATCGCACTTTTAAAGATGAAGAACTTTTACCTATAGGCAAAGCGTGTAAAAATACAGAACTTTTAGTTTTTGATGAAAATATGAATTTCATAAGTCCTAAACAAATAGGCATTAAAGGGGAACTTTTCGTGCGTGGAACTTCTTTGTCTTTAGGGTATTATAATGACAAAGAAAAAACCAAACAAGCTTTTATACAAAATCCTTTGCATGACAATTATTTAGATTTACTCTATAAAACAGGAGATATCGTTTCTTATAATGAATTTGGCGAACTTTTATGCTATGGAAGAGCGGATAATCAAATCAAATACATGGGGCATAGGATAGAACTTGGAGAAATAGAAAGCATGATAAATTCTCATCCAAATATAAAAAACAGCGCTTGTATTTTTAAAGAAGATATTGTTTGTTTTTATGAAAGCAAAGATGAGCTTGATCTTAAAGCTTTTTTAAAAGATAAATTACCTTCTTATATGATCCCAAAAAATTTTATTAAAATTGACAAATTTAAGCTTAATCAAAACAGTAAAATCGATAGGAAAGCCTTACATGAACTCATTTGAAAAAGCTTTTTATGAAGGATTTAAATTAAGCAATTGTTATGATAATTTTAATCTAATCCAAGAGAAAATTTTAAAACAAGAACTTATCTTAGAAAAACATGAAAATAATAATTTTTTCTTTTTTAATCGTACAGATGGTTTGTTGTATTATTTTATCAATGATTTGCAAGATTATAATTTAAAGGCATGTTATATAAAAATATTAAGCAAAACCCCTAATCATGTTTTGCATGATGAATTTTTAAAACTTAATCATTTTAAAAAAATACTCAATCACAAACAAATGGTGCTTAAAAAAGAGATAAAACCGAGTAATTTTTGCTTTATCTCCAAAGCCTTACATGAAGATAGTAAAGAACTTTATAGCTTTTTTAGAAAATATTTTGATTCATATTTGTTTTATTTTTCACAAAAAAATCTTGAAGAAAAAATACCTAATATATTTGTTTATAAAGAAAATGAAAAAATTCATGCTGCTTTGATCTACACTCAAACTCTCAATACTAATTTTTTAGATTTTATAGCCGTAGATAGAAATTTAAAGCATAAAAATGTGGCTTTTGCTTTACTAAATCATTATTTTGCAGCCAATACTCAAAATAAATTCTTTAAACTTTTTGTAGAAGAAAAAAATGAAAAAGCCATTAATTTTTATAAAAGAGCGGGTTTTTGTTTTAATCATATTAATTTAAAATTTTATAGGAATTTCTAATGACTTACTCACACATTTATATCATAGGTACAGGAAAAGTCGCTAAAGAATGCCAAAAAATAGCTAACGATTTTTTTAAGCAAGAAGTGATTTTTGTAAAAAATATAGAAAATTTAGATGATTTTTGTAAAAATCTTAAAAATTGCCTTATTGTTAGTGCGAATAATTCTTATATTTTCAAAAAAGAATGTGTGCAAAATAATACAATTATAAATTATCACAATGCTTTATTGCCTTTTCATAAAGGATGTAATGCAAGAATTTGGAGCATATGGGAAAATGATAAAACAACAGGTATTACTTGGCACATGGCTGAAGAAAGCATCGATACGGGTGCGATTTTAGTTCAAAAAGAAATAAAGCTTGATGATAATTTTACTGCCTTAAGTCTTTTAGACGCCCAACACAAACTTGCTATAGCTTCATTTAAAGAAGCTTTAAAGAATTTAGAAAATAAGATCTTTAAAATTCAAACTTTAGGGGGGGGGTATCACAAAAAATTGGCTTTGCCAAATGAGGGTTATTTAGATCTTACTTGGGATAAAGAAAAAATTTCTCGTTTTTTAAGGGCTATGGACTGTGGCGCTTTAAGCGGAGTACCTAAGGCTAGATTAAAAATCTTAGGAGAGGAAAAAGAAATTTTATTTTATGAGATCAATGAACTTGATTTAATTTTAAATTTAAGCGATAATACCATTTTAAAAATCACAAAGGAATAAAAATGCAAGAAATCAAACAATTTTTTATCAATATAGAAAGAACAGATATCAATGAGAGTATGGAAAATCTAGTAAGTGAAGATTTTATCGATAGTATTGATATCATGGCTTTGGTTGCTGAAATAGAAAAATTTTACAAAAAACCCTTAAAAGCAGAATTTATCACACCTGAAAATTTTGAAAGCTTTCAAGCCATTAAAAACATGATAGAACAAGCTTTTATTTGATACATAAAACAAATTTATCTCCCTTATCTTTAAAGGTAAAAATTTTATCGCCGCAAGGATAAGAGATGGAATTTTCCTGCATAAAAGATTTTCTTTTTTGCAATTTTTTAAGCATTAAAGGAAGTTCTTTTCTAAATAAGGCTTTATCACTTATTCTCATACCGTGATTTAAGTCTTTTATAAATCTTCCATCAACCTCACTTTCATCTTTTATCAAATTTAAAGTAGCATCAAAACCTAAAGTATTAAAAATCTCATAAAGCATGATCTTATCCTTAGCTGGTGCTTTAACATCTTTAGCGCTATGATAAGTTATAAAAATAATATTTTTTGAAACTTCAGATAAAATTTGCAGATGCTTTAAATTTAACAACGCTCTTATCATATAATTTACATCATTGAAAAAATACAACGCATTTTCTTTTCGTGTCCAATGTTTTTTTAAAAAACAGTACAAATCTAAATCTTTAGAACTAAAAACAAATTCAGGAGAATCAATCTCCCTTCCCAGTATAAATTGCAAAGGAGGCAAGGCAGGTCCTGAATTATCAATCACGCCATCCACATACCAAGGAGCTATTTTTGCTATGAGTAAAGATAAGTATCCTCCATAAGACCCCCCCCCCACATAAATTTTTGGTAAATCTGCAAATTTTGGAAAGCGTTTCACTAAATCTTTTAAAGCATTGATATGATCAATAGCTGCCATAATACCATAGTTTTGATAATCACCATTGGGTGGGACAAAATCGCAAAAAAGTTCTATTTTTTGGCTTTCATCAACTAAACCTGCTTGTTTAATCTCTCCAGCCCTTTGTTCTATAAGAGGGATAATTTGTTCAAAATTATCTTCATTGGCAAATAAATGCCCTAAATTAATATTTTTAAAATACCATTGATACGCTCTAAATCATCTTGATTAGGAATAAGCTTTGGATTGTGCTTTTGATCGATACTTTGTCTTGTACAAAAACAATGATAAAAAACATGTACCGCTACAACATCAAAATTTTTAGCAATATACTCTCTATCAAAATCTAAAAAAGAAATATTTGCATTAGCTCCAAAACCACCTATTATAAAAACTATAGCTTTAATATCTTTTTCATTATCATAACTTATGCGGTATTCAAGCTTACTGGTTCTTTTAATACCTAGTTCTACATCATCACAAGAATTGATTTCAAAGGTTTGGTTTATGAGCAATTTTAAGCCTTTTATTTTATTTTAAAGACAATTATACTTAAATTTTAGTAAAATAAAACACAAAAAAACAAGGCTTAACTATGAAAAATCTTTGTATCATCCCTGCTCGTGGTGGATCAAAAAGAATTCCTAGAAAAAATATCATTGATTTTCTAGGTAAACCTTTAATCGCTTATAGCATAGAAAATGCTTTAAATTCAGGCATTTTTAATGAAGTGGTGCTTACAAGTGATGATGAAGAAATCATAGAAGTAGCCTTAAAATACGGTGCAAAAGCTCCTTTTATACGTGATAAAAAATTAAGCGATGATTATACTTCAAGCACTGCTGTAGTGCAAAATGCCATAGAAATTTTACAAAGCCAAAATAAAATTTATGATCATGTCTGCTGCCTTTATGCTACTGCTCCTTTGTTAAACAAAGACATTTTAAAACAAGCCTATGAAAAATTTATCCAAAATCAAAGCAAGTTTTTATTTGCTGCTACTGAGTTTGAGTATCCTATACAAAGGGCTTTTTATCTAAATGAGAACAATCAAGTTTATATGTTTGATGAAAAACACTATAAAAGCCGCTCACAAGACTTAATAAAAGCTTATCATGATGCAGGGGCTTTTTATTTTGGTATAAGTAAAGCTTGGCTTGAAGAAGATTTTATGTTTAAACCTCATTCTAGTGCGTTTGTATTACCAAGAAATTTAGTTTGCGATATAGACACCATGCAAGATTTAGAATTTGCAAAAATACTTTATAAGGTAAATCATGAAAGTGCTTTTTAGAAGCGATAGCTCCAGTCAAATAGGCTTTGGACACATTAAACGCGATCTAGTCTTAGCTAAACAATACGATGATGTAAGCTTTGCTTGTTTATCTTTAAAAGGCTCTTTGATCGATGAAATTCCTTATCCTGTTTATGAGCTTAGTAGCGAAAGTATTTACGAGCTTATCAATCTCATCAAAGAAGAAAAATTTGAACTTCTAATCATTGATCACTATGGCATCAGTGTAGATGATGAAAAGCTGATCAAGCTTGAAACAGGAGTGAAAATCTTAAGCTTTGATGATGAAATAAAGCCTCATCATTGTGACATTTTGCTCAATGTCAATGCTTACTCAAAAGCAAGTGATTATGAAGGTTTAGTGCCTTTTAAATGCGAAGTAAGATGTGGTTTTTCTTATGCCTTAATCAGGGAAGAATTTTATCAAGAGGCTAAAGAAAATAGAGAAAAAAAATATGATTTTTTCATTTGCATAGGTGGAACTGATATAAAAAACCTTTCTATCAGTCTTGCTTCTGATTTACCTAGGAATAAAAAAATTGCTATCGCCACAAGCTCGTCAAATCCCAATCTTGCAAAACTTGAAAAATTTATAAAAGATCATGAAAATATCAAACTTTTTATAGATGAAAATCTAGCAAAGCTTATGAATGAAAGCAATAAACTCATCATCAGTGCAAGTTCTTTAATCAATGAAGCCTTACTTTTAAAAGCAAATTTTAAAGCCATCTGTGTTGCTAAAAATCAAGAAAAACTAGCCAATTGGCTAGCTCAAAAAGGCTATGAAGTGGAGTATAGGCATTGATAAAACTTAAAAATTTCACAGAACTTAATTCTCAAGAAATAAAGCTGATTTTTAAATGGCGCAATCACCCAGACATCAGTCAATTTATGAAAACAAAATATATTGATTTTGAAGAACATTTAAGATTTATAAAAAGCTTATATCAAGATTCTAGTAAAAAATATTTTTTAGTTTTTCAAGATGAACAGATTATTGGTGTGATTGATTTTGTCAATATCACAACTAAATCTTGCGAATTTGGACTTTATGCAAAACCTGATTTAAAAGGTGTAGGACAAATTTTAATGAATGAAATTATAAAATACGCTTTTGAAAACTTAAAAGTAAATACTCTTAAAGCTTATGTTTTTAAAAGCAATCACAAAGCTTTAAAATTATATCAACAAAATCATTTTACTATTTATGATGAAGATAAAGATTTCTATTATGTTTGCCTAAAGCAATCTAACTGCAAAACCTTGCTTAGCTAATTCTTCTTTGATATCTTTAGGGGTATACTTAGAAAAATGAAAAATATAAGCTCCAGCTAAAGCATCAGCACCCAAATTTAAAGCCTTAACTCCATCACTTGGATTGCTAAGTCCTCCATTGATAATAAGAGGAATTTTAAGTTTATTTTGAAAGATCTTTAAAAGTTCTAAATCATAACCCTTTGCTTTTCCCTCAAAATCCACAGAAGTTAAAAGAAGCTCTCCAGCTCCTTTTTTTTCGTATTCTAAAGCAAGTTCTAAAGGATTTTTTTCAAGTAAATTTCCCCTATCATAAACACAAAATTGATCCCCTTTTCTTTTAACATCTATAGAGCAAACTATGCATTGAGAACCAAAACGATTAGCCGCTTTACTTATAAAATCTATATCTTCTAAGACCTTAGAATTGATAGAAATTTTATCCGCACCTAAATTTAAAATCTTTTGTATATCCTCAAGAGTTTTTATCCCCCCACCTATGGTTAAAGGCATAAAGCATTCTTTAGCAAGATCTTCTATACTTTCAAAATCTATTTCTCCACTTTTTGAAGCATCTATATCTAAGATAATAAGCTCATCAACATTGCGTGCATTATAAATCCGCATCGTTGAAGTTAAATGCCCTATAGTGCGAAAATCTTTAAACTCTATACTTTTAACAAGTTGAGAATTTTTTAATAACACGCAAGGGATAATTCTAGTTTTTAACATTTAAAGCCTTATAAAATTTTCTAAAAGTTTTAAGCCTAAATTTTGACTTTTTTCAGGATGAAACTGCGTCGCAAAAATACGATCTTTTTGCAAAGATGCAACAAATTTATGCCCGTATTGTGCTTTAGCACTTACAAACTCATCTTTGCATTTCACATAAAAAGAATGTACAAAATAAAAATCACTCTTATCTTCTATACCTTGATATAAAGGTTCTTGTTTTAAAATTTCAAGTTCATTCCAACCCATGTGTGGGATTTTTAAATTTAAATCTTCTTCAAATTTGACTACTTCACCTTCTATAAAACCAAGTCCTTCGCAAGTTCCACCTTCATAGCCCCTTTCTAAAAAAAGCTGCATTCCCAAACAAATGCCTAAAATAGGTTTTTTTTGCACCAAAACTTGCTCTTTTAAAGCTTCTATAAAACCAAGTTCTTTTAAATTTTTCATTGCTTCTTTAAAAGATCCCACTCCGGGTAAAAGCAATTTATCTGCTTTTTGCAAATCTTTTGGATTTTTAGCTATGAAATTTGTAGCTCCTATTTTTTCAAAAGCCTTAGCAACGGAGTTTAAATTTCCCGCCTTGTAATCAATGAGCGCTATCATTTTAAAACACACTCGTCTTTTCTTACCAAAGAACCATCATAATCTCTTATAAATTTACCATTTTCATCACGTTTAAAGATTTTTTTATTGGTAAAAGAATCTACTATTTTTTGAAATTCTTCCTCGCTAAAACCACTGAATTCAAGGTATTTTTTAATAGCTTTTTTAGGGGGTTTACCATCATATTTTTGCACCAAACGCACCCCTTCTTCACGGCTGATATAACCTAAACGAATATCCAAACAAGCATTATCTGTTGCTCTACCAAAGCCATATTTACAGTATTTTAAATAATCATGCACATGATTAGAATAACAATCTAAATTTTCAAAATTTTCATAAGTAGTCTCAACAGGATGATCTAGAGTTAAAAAACCATATTTTTTAGAAATTTCAAGAATTTTTTTATAGTCCCATTTAAAATAATACCCTAAAAATAGCCCAGTAACCCCTACTCTTTGAAGTTCTTCATCGCTTGGATAAGTATATAAAAACAAATCTTTTTCAGTGATGGCATTTACCCCAAGCATATCAGAAGCACGATTTCCTAAAAGTCCACCAAATTCTTCAAGCCACTCTCTACCTAAAATATTTTTATTTTTACTACTCGCAGGACCACCATACTCTATCTGCGGACTTTCCCCCCAGATGATCAAAGGCACTCCAAAATTTACCGCTATGCGTGGAACAGAAGTAAAAATTCCCAAATGGTTTTGCCACTCATTATCCCCTGTTCTTATAAAAGCTTCACGGGCAAGTTTTTGATAAACTTTTGGATCACGCTTGATATGGATCAAATCTACGCCCAAATGATTTAAATTGTCTAAATTTTTGCGCCCTATTTTCGTAGGCACACTAGGCTCAAAACACACACACAAAGGATTAAGTCCAAGTTCAAGCATTTTAACCACTTGAAAAGTAGAATCTTTTCCACCGCTTACTCCGATAACGCAATCATAAACAGGATGTTTTTTGTATTTTTTTACAAGCTCAAAAAATTCTTTTTCTCTTTCTTGCCAATTGATTTTTTGATTTTTAGCTTCTTGAGAACGACAAGCATCACAAATTCCTTCTTCATCAAAATGTAAATCAGGTTTAGTATCTGGCATCACACATTTTTTGCAAAATTTCATAAATTTCCTTTAATTAGCCTTAAATATATATCGTTATAATTAAATTTTATTTTATAATTTTATATATTTATATTATATAAAAATTAAAAAATGAATGAATTCTATGATTTAAATCCCTATGGCATTTTTTTGAAGAAAACTAAGCAAAATCATAACAAAGTCGTAATATTTATATAATATAAATATATAAATTGAAGAAATATATAATATAATTATATATCATTTTTAGTAGGAAATTTACCAAAGAAAGAAATACATGCAAATAGGAAATTTTAACACCGATAAAAAGGTTTTTATCATCGCAGAACTTAGCGCAAATCACGCAGGAAATCTTGAAATGGCACTTAAAAGTATAAAAGCTGCTAAAAAAGCAGGAGCTGATGCGATAAAAATCCAAACTTACACTGCAGATAGTCTTACGCTAAATAGCGACAAAAAAGATTTCATCATCAAAGGAGGGCTTTGGGATAAAAGAAAACTTTATGAGCTTTACGAAAGTGCAAAAACTCCTTATGAATGGCATTCTCAAATCTTTGAAACCGCACAAAATGAAGGCATACTTTGTTTTTCAAGTCCTTTTGCTAAAGAAGATTTAGAATTTCTAAAACGCTTTGATCCTATAGCTTATAAAATCGCTTCTTTTGAAGCTAATGATGAAAATTTCGTGCGTTTAATCGCCAAAGAAAAAAAACCTACTATCGTTTCAACGGGCATTGCTACAGAAGGAGAGCTTTTTAGAATATGTGAAATTTTCAAAGAAGAAAAAAATTCTGATTTAATCTTTTTAAAATGTACTTCAGCTTATCCTGCTGCCATAGAAGATATGAATTTAAAAGCTATGGTAAGTTTAAAAGAAAAATTTAATGTTGAAGTGGGATTAAGCGATCATAGTTTTGGCTCTTTAGCTCCCATTATAGCAGTAGCACTTGGAGCTAGAGTGATAGAAAAACATTTTATGTTAGATAAAAATATAGAAAGTGAAGACAGTAAATTTAGTCTTGATTTTGATGAATTTAAAACTATGGTAGATGCGATTAGACAGACCGAAAGTGCCTTAGGCGATGGCAAGTTAGACTTAGATGAAAAAGCTCTTAAAAATCGTGTTTTTGCAAGAAGCTTATATGCAAATAAGGATATCAAAAAAGGTGAAATTTTCAGCGAAGAAAATGTAAAATCCGTACGTCCTTCTTTTGGACTACATCCTAAATTTTATCAAGAACTTTTAGGAAAAAAAGCTACTAAAGATATAAAATTTGGCGATGCTTTAAAAGAAAGTGATTTTAGATGAATAAAGATCTTTTTTTAAAAAACACTCAAGCTTTATTTGAAGTTGATCAAATTTTAGCGTATAAATTACGTGCTTTAAAAAAAAACGATTTTAAAATACTACAAAATGAAAATGGAATCAATTTTATAAAAGATGATATTACGCTTTATAAAAATCCTAATCAAGAGCTTTTAGAAAATTTAACTCTTTTTCAAAATAAGTATAAAAAATATCCTGTATTATTTTTCTATGGTTTTGGAAATGGTATGTTTTACAAAGCCTTGTGTGAAAATAAAAACCATAAACACATCATCGTTTTTGAAGATGAGCTAGAAATTTTAGCCCTAGCTTTACATCTTTTTGATTTCACTAAAGAGTTAAAAGATGAAAAATTAATACTCTTTCATACTTTAAGCATTACCACTGCACAACTTACAACACTTTTTATGTATGAATACATACAAAAAAGTGTGAAAATTTTTAATCTTTTTATACATAGTGATTTTTATCTTAAATTCTATACTCATCAAATACAAGAACTTAACAAAAAGCTTATTGAAAATATTCGTTTTATCGTTTTAGCTAAAGGAAATGATCCTTATGATTCTATTATCGGTATCAAACACATGCTTAATAATCTTCCTAAACTTTTAAACCATGGAATTTTTCAAAATTTTTTAAAAGAAAGAAAACAAAAAGTTAAAAACGCCATTATTGTTTCAACAGGACCTAGCTTAACCAAACAATTGCCTTTACTAAAAAAGTATGCAAATAAAGCTACTATATTTTGTGCTGATAGTGCTTATCCTATTTTAGCAAAACATGATATAAAACCTGATTATGTTTGTATGCTAGAAAGAGATGATATAGTTTCTAAGTGTTTTGATAATGATTTTAAAGAATTTGATAAAGGAATTTTGTTTATCCTAGCTTCGGTGGTTCATAAAGAAGTTATTGAATTTCTTGAAAGAAATAATAGAGAATATATGCTAGTACATCGCCCTTTGCACTTTGCCGTATCTTTAAATCTTAAAGAATTTGGTTATATTGGAATTGGAGCAAGTGTTGCTAATATGGTTTATGAACTAGCTGCAAGTCTAAGGCATGAAAATATCATTTTCATAGGACAAGACTTAGCTTACGCAGAAGATGGAAGCTCTCATCCAAGAGAGCATATCTATGGAAATGAAGGAGAGAAAATACGCGGTGAAGTTTATACACTTGCTTATGGGGGAGAAAAACAAGTAAGAACTCAACTCACTTGGAACTTGTTCCGACAAACCTTTGAAAAAGATATTTTCTGGGCAAAAGAAAAATTAAAAATCAACACCTATAATTGCACCGAAGGGGGTGCTAGGATAGAAGGAACCATAGAAAAACCCTTTAAAGAAATGTGTGAAACTTTACTTAAAGAAGATCTAAAAAAACCTTTTGAGAAACCTAAAATTTTAGAAAACAATGAGACAAAAAATAAATTTTTACAAACTCAAAAACTGCTAATTAAAAATGTCGAACAAAGTGAAAAATTTATAAAGAAATGTCAAAATGAACTAAAAAAACTTGACTTTGAACTTAGCAAATCTCAACTTAATTTACAAACTCTAATAAAAATTAAGCAAAATCTTCTATTTTTTTTTAAGGAGTTTAAAAAATTAAAACTTTTCAATGAACTCACTCAAGCCATATATTATCATAACGAATGCGAAATTATGCATTATGAAGTTTTAAATGATTTAGAACAAAATAAAAAAATTAAAGACTTTTTAACCAGTCAAAAAACATGGTGGTTGCAAAGTTTTGAGTATTTAAATACTCAAAACCAAATCATAAAAGAAGCTTTAAAAAAATACGAAAATGACGATATTTCATAAATAAAAGGAAAAATTATGAAATTTAATCAAAATCAAATTAAACTTTTTAATAGAAATATCAATGCTTTAAACAATACTGTTTTAAAGGAAAGTTTAAAACAAATTAAATCAAGTAAATTTGAGCTTATTTTAGGCAAAGATAATTTAGATATAAATTTAAAAAATACAAGCGATAACACCTTTCTTTATAAAAATGCTATAGATGAATTAAACTCCATGCTTAATATTTATAATGATAAATATCTACTTTATCCTGTATTGTATTTTTATGGTTTTGGAAATGGGATTTTATTTAAAGCCTTACTTCAAAATAAAAATCACCAACATATAGTTGTTTTTGAAAAAGAATTAGAAATTATCAAGATCATGCTTCATCTTATGGATTTTTCGCAAGAATTAAAAGAAAATAAACTTATAATACTTGATATTAACTCCTTAGAATTTCAAGATTATTATGACTTATGTTCAAGCAATCCTTTCTTTCAATTTTCAAGAACTTATTTTCTAGAATTGAGTAGCGATTACTATGAGAAAGATAAAAAATATATATTAAAATTAAATAAAGATTTAATAGAAAAATTTAAAAACTCGATTTTATTATATGGAAATGATTCTAAAGATAATTTACAAGGAATAGAGCAACTTATCTACAATCTTCCTAAAATGATTACTCATACTGCTTATCAAGATTTTCTTAAAAAAAGAGAAAATCTTAGTGATACTGCTATTATCGTTTCAACAGGACCTTCTCTTACTAAACAACTTCCTATTTTGAAAAAATACGCAAATAAAGCAACAATCATATCAGCAGATTCTTCTTATCCTATTTTAGCAAAACATGATATCAAACCTGATTATGTTGTATCTTTAGAAAGAATTTTATTAACCTCAGAATTTTTTAATAATAATTTTGGTGATTTTGATAAGGATATTTTATTTATCACAACCCATTTAACCCATCCTCAAACTATAAAAAATTTAGAAAAAAACAATAGAAATTTTATGTTAGTTCATCGTAGTTCAGAATTTACAACATACTTAAAACTAAAAAAATTTGGAGAGCTATGTGAAGGACATAGCGTCGCAAATGTAGCTTATGGATTAGCTGTATTTTTAAGACACAAAAATATTATTTTCATAGGACAAGATTTAGCTTATTCTAATGATGGGTTTTCCCATACAAAAGATTATAGAAATCTTAACAAACATAAAGGTCATTATGAAAGAGACTTTGGACATTTTAGAACCATAGCTTATGGAGGAGTGGGTTTTGTGGAAAGCTCTTTTTATTGGAGTTTATTTAGATTTTTTTTAGAAAAAAGAATTCATGAGGCTAATCAATTAGAACTTTGTAACACCTATAATTGCACCGAAGGTGGAGCTAGGATAGAAGGAGCTATAGAAAAACCTTTTAAAAAAACATGTGAAGCTTTACTTAAAAACAATTTAAATAAAAATTTTCCAAAAATAGATCCATTAAGCAGTCATAAACAAAATGAACTTTTATTAAAATGTTATTACAAGATTATAAAAAGTATAAATCACTGCAAAAATTTTAAAAAAGAACTTTTAAAATCTTATAACCACATACAAGAAAGTTTTTCAAATCTAAATTTGATTTCAAATTTAGATGAAGGTAAAGAAATATTAAACTATCTTATCCAAGAAATAGACAAAATAAAATTCAAGCTTGAAGATAGAAAAAATATGTTGGATTTATGCGAAATTTTAAAAACCTTATTAGTTCAATTTGAACTTAATTTAGCAAGAATTTTTGTTTTAAATCCAAAAACTTCAGAAGATTCTTATAAAAAATCTTTACTGTGGGTTAAAGAACATATAGAATTTTTTAAAATGATTTATACTCACATAGAAGCACAAGAAAAAGCTTTGATAAAAAATATCATTCCTTTAGAAAATGAATTAACTCAAAGAAATTTAGAAAAATACAAAAGGAAAATAAATGCAAAATACAATTTTTAACAAAAATGTAAAAGCCATGAATGGCAAGGAATACGATAAACTTAAAGAAAAATTAGTCAAAATAAAAGAACTTAGAGAATTTTCCTATACTTTTGGAAAAGATAATTTAAATATCAATATCATTCAAAAAAGAAATTTAAAAACACTTTATAAAAACCCTTTAAGTGAACTGGAGAAAAAAATTGAATTTTTCAAAGATTATAAAAGATATCCGGCTTTATTTTTTTACGGTCTTGGAAATGGAATTTTATACAAAGCTTTACTTCAAAATGAAAATCATAAAAGAATAGTTATATTTGAAAAAGAAATTGAAATTATTTTTATAGTTTTAAATTTATTAGACTTCAGCGAAAATATAAGAAAAGGTAGATTTATTTTAATCCATACTCCAGAAATGACTTATGCAAAAGCAGATATTATTTTTTCTTTAAGTCCTATTGATCGCTTTTTTAAAACTTATAATTTACATTTACATTCTGATTTTTATAAAAACTACAAAGAAGATACTTTAAAAATTAATACTTTAAATTTAAAGGCTATTAAAAACATTAGCTTAAAAAAAGGTAATGATCCTAAAGATGCTATGCAAGGGATAGAACAATTTGTAAGAAATATCCCAAAAATGATCTCACATCCAAGTTATCAAACCTTGCTTAAAAAAAGAAGAAATACCAAAAATGAAAATGTGGCCATTATAGTTTCTACAGGGCCTAGTCTTGAAAAACAGCTTCCCTTACTTAAACAATATACAAATAAAGCAACTATTTTTTGTGCTGATAGTGCTTATGCTATACTAGCAAAACATAACATAAAGCCTGATTATGTTTGCATGATGGAAAGAGATGACATCACAGCAGAATGTTTTAATAATGATTTTAAAGATTTTGATAAAGGAATTACTTTTCTTGTAACTTCTTTAGTGCACAAAAATACAATTTCTTATCTTGAAAAAAACAAAAGATCCTATATCTTAGTCACTAGACCTTTGCCTTTTGCTAGCTCAGTAGAACTTAATGAATTTGGCTATATGAGCTGTGGTTTAAGCGTTGCTCATATGAACTATGAACTAGCTATCAATCTAAATTATAAAAACATTATTTTAATAGGACAAGATCTAGCTTACGCAAAAGATGGAAGTTCTCATTCAAAAGGCTTTATCCACGAAAAACTCCATGATGGGCACCATCAAAGAGATTTTAACAAATATATGACTGTAGCTTATGGAGGAAAAGGAACAGTTCAAAGCTCTGAAGTTTGGACCATATTTAGAGAAATTTTTGAAAGCTTTATAGCATCAAACAAAGACAAAATAAAAACTTATAATTGCACCGAAGGTGGGGCTAGGATAGAAGGAGCTATAGAAAAACCATTTAAAGAAATGTGTGAAGCTTTACTTAAAAAAGAACTAAAAAAACCTTTTGTTAAAATTCCTAAACTTTCTAAAATTCAAAAAAACACCTTGATGCTAAAAGCCTATACAAAAATCAAAAAACAAATGACCTTAACACAAACTTTTTTAAAAGAATGCAAAAAAATCAAAAACCAATTAGCCTCTTTAAAAGGAGAAAAATCTAAACTTACCCTAGATCAAATCAATCAAAATCTAGATAAATTTAAAACTCGTTTAGATTCTAATCGCTATAATTTTTTGTTTGAAATTCTAGGCCCAACACTTCATCATGAAGAAGCTATTTTATCACCTTTGTATGTGCAAAGTATTCAAAATGAAAGCGAAAAACAAAACAAACTTTTTGCTTGGCTTTACGCTCATGAATCTTTAATCGAAAGCATTTATGAACTTACTAACACTCAAAATACCATCTTAAAAAAAGCTATCATTCCTTTGCAAAATGAATTAGAAAAAAGAAATTTGATCTAAAGAGCAAAATTTTGCTCTTTAGAAAGATTATTGTAAAAGTTTTAAAACATTTTGTTGCACAGCATTTGCCTGACTCATAGCATATGAGCCTGATTGTGCAAGTATGTTATACTTTGAAAAATTCGCACTCTCGCTTGCAAAGTCTACATCTCTTATAGTTGATTCTGCTGCTTTAACATTAACCTGGGTTACGGTGATGTTGTTTATAGTAACTTGAAGTTGATTTTGCACCGAACCAATATCTGCTCTGATTTGATCAAGATTTGTTATAGCAGTTTCAGCTATATCCATTACAGCCATAGCACCTTTAAGAGTAGTTACACCTGCACTCTTATCTACTGTTCCAGCTTTATTACCTGCTGAAGTTTTTAAAAGTGCAAATTGAGAATTTCCTGAACCTTCTGAAAAACCTGAACCTTTAGAAACAGTATAAATACCAGATGCTGTTGACATAGAAGAGTAAAAAGTAACAGAAGAAGATATGGTAACAGACATATTTTTACCACTACCTACAGAAAATCCTGAACCAGAAGAAAATCCTGAACCAGCAGAACTCATGTAAGAGGCAGCATCACTGTAACCTATTAATATCTGTTTTCCTCCGCCTTTAGAAGAATTAAAGCCCATGGCATCAGCTATATTTGCATCGATTTGACCTTTAGATTCTCTTAAAGATACTGAAGATTGAGAAATAAGATCAGTTGTTCCCATACCTATAGCACTAAGATTGGTTCCGCTGATGTTAATATCTCTACCATCGTTTTTTACTAAAGATAATCTTCCGTAATTTTCTTTTTGTGTTCCTAAAATTCCAGAACCAACTCCTATATCTCCAGTGATTTTAATCCCTCTACCATCAGCTGAAGTAAGAACAAGCTTACCATTTTCATCCTTAGAAGCTTGAACTCCTGTTGTGTCTTTAACCGCATTGATAGCTGAGATTAACTGACCATTATTATCTCCGTCTTTATAAGAAATTTGACCAATTATAACCCCATTGATAGCAAAGTCTTGAGAAGTAGTTCCTTCTTTTATAGCATAAGCTCCTGTAGTTTTTACATCATAAGTTGCTCTAACTCCTGTTTTATCGGCACTTTTATTAATCTCTTCAGCTAAAGCTCCAAGTCCTGTTCCAACAGAGGTTGAAATCACAACACTATCAAATTTAAAATCTTCTAAACCATTATAGTTTTTTATAGTAAGTCCTACCACACCTGAAGTAAAGCTTTGCGAACCCGTTTCAAATCTTGTAACACCGATTTTTGAAGACTGAGTTGGTCCAATGCTTGCTTTTATAGTTTGATTTGAACTTGAACCGATTTGAAATTCTTGATTGGTAAAATTTCCACTTAAAAGTTGCTTGCCATTAAAAGCTGTAGTATTTGCGATATTATCAAGCTCTTCCATCAAACGGTTTATATCGGCTTGAAGCATGGTTCTTGTTTTTAAACTTTGACCATCTTGAGCTGCTTGAGTAGCTTTAGTCTTGATAGTATCTAAGATCTTAAGTTGCTCATCCATAGCCTTATCAGCAGTTTG